>DCQA01000028.1:0-3472 GCA_002323325.1 Coxiellaceae bacterium UBA1530
TAGCTCAGCTGGATAGAGTACCTGGCTACGAACCAGGCGGTCGGAGGTTCGAATCCTTCCGGGCGCGCCACTTAATTAGAAAAACTCACACAGTGAGTTTTTTTTCGCCTGCAAAATAACTATCACTATTTAATGATAACGTTGGCTAGATTGAGTAAGTTTGTTTTACGCTTGCCGATAATTTACTTTAGTTGGTACACTAAGCGCGTGTTTTTATTGAGATAGGGATATTTTTTGAATTCTGATTCGAGTATTCAGTATCGATCTGTTGCTTTAAATCAATCTGAGGATGAGCAATACGACCCTATGGATGACCCAAATGCTCCTATCGTCGATCAAAATTTCGGGTGCCTTCCATGGCTATGTTCTGGGTCCAACGGAGATGTTTTAGATCAAATTGAAAGAGGTAATAGCCTTGTAAGAACCGATGAAGCTCTACAGAGAGATCGCCATCCGCTCAATGAACTTCTTCTACAAAGAGATGATGTTGACAATCAGTCATTGCCTCATTCAATTAGAGAGAGTCAAGGCAGTGACAGCTCATTCACTTCGATTAATTCTCTGATAGAAAATATCCCATGCCTATTCGCAATTTATCAGGCTATGCTCTCCGTTCAGCAACTTCCCTATCATGACGATCCTCCTTTGATCTATGACTGCGTGTTGTCATTTTTTTTCTCGACAACCTTTATTGGGGTGTTGTCAGTTTCGAGTCCTCAGCTGGTTGATAGTCATGGACAGTTTAATGATGATAGACGTGGGTGGACTAATGAAGACTGGGCTTTGTGGGTGCTTGTATTCATCATATCAATCACTCATCGTCGATTAGTGGTGGATATACTCTTAAAGAAGTCCGATTTACTTGATGGTAATCCTGATCTATCGTACTGGAAGAAAAAGACACTGGTTAATACCTTAGCGTTATTATTGCAGTTATCTGAAGGCTACAAGCTGTATTATGTGACGACAATATCCATGCTCACATTTGGGAAACTCAATGATTTTACCTGGTATTTCCCCTACTTTTCTGGTCTATTAGGTGCAGCTTTTTGGAATAATGATGCTCATGAGCGAATGGCAACCTTTCAATACATGCTCAATAATAAGGGCAAAGAACCAATTCTTTTCCCATGGTCTAATTATGGGAGAGAAGAGCTTGCGTATAAACTTATCTTACCTGAAAGTTACGAATTATCGCTTATAAATAGGCGATATTATTTATGGTACAAAACCCCGCAAGTTGAATCAGGGGTTTGTCAGTTTACCTGGATAAGTCAGCTATATTGCAGGCTCAATGCTGTGTTAGATGAGGATTGTTTGAATGCTCAGGATGTATTATATGCATTAAGTACAGCGGTCTCTTTTATTGGCTGTGTTTTGACAATGAGTCAATTTTCGGCATTGGTTATTGCCGTAGTTGCTCACGAATGCTTCAATCATGAAGCAGAGAAGTATCAAGATAAGCAGTATTTTCCGTGGGATATTGCCTTGTTTGTTTTGGTGTTTCTTTATAATCTTGCTTGCCATTGGGTAATCAAATCCAATGAAATTCCTAGCCTTTCTTCGCCAGACACGCTGCAACAAGTGATGCCAGTGATTCCATTTAAGCGAACTATTCGGCATCTTTTCGATGTGTTCTTCTTTATTGCTTCAAGCGTTGTGATTCGCTCAGTACCTATTTTATTGGCATTAGATAAAATGACAAAAATGTCGAATAAGGAAATAGCGTGTAATAAGTTTCCAGAGAATTTAAGCTATGTGTTAATTGCTTTGATTATTTGTGCTAACGCCACATTGGATCTGATCTTTCCTCCGGATACATTACGGCAGTTCGCCCATAAGATCAGTGACCCTAATCATCCAGCTATTTTATCTGAGTCGCGTTATACGTTACTTTCGTTACCTGAAAAATATCATTGCGAGTCTCACTCGTCAGGATCTGATGATAAGCAGATATATGCACTAACTCGAGTTTAGGATGGTCATATTAGCAATGAATGCGTGTTTTAGTCTTATTACAGCGCTTGCTTCATTGCTTTGAGTTCATCTTTGAGAGCGATAGTGTCTTCAAGGCTGACTCTTGGGCCATGGATAGTGACGACCTTGGATGAGGTTAAATTTGCCAGCTGCCCAGCTTCTTGCCAGCTTAAACCATTAGTAATGCCATAGAGGAAAGCTCCAGCATACATATCGCCTGCACCAACAGTATCAATGGGTTTTTCTTCAGTGGCAGGAACAGTAATGAGTTGATTACCGTCGTAAACCATTGAGCCTCGAGGTCCAATAGTAATCACGAATGTTTTAGAAATGGTTTTTAATTGATCAATTGCATCTTGTAGAGTGTCACGTTCAGTAAATTCTTTTGCCTCACTCTCATTGCAAAATACTAGGTCAACACCGTTATCGATAAGTTGATGAAATTGAGTTTTGAATTGTGAAACAATTGCAGGATCTGAGAAAGTGATGGCAGTTTTGACGCCATTTGCTTCTGCTAGTTGTTTTGCTTTGAGTGCAGCCTGGTGACCTAAAGGAGAGGTGGTCAAGTAGCCTTCCAGATAGAGATAAGTCGATTGCTTGAGAGCATCGAGGTGTAATTCCGATTCGGATAAAAACTCACTTATACCAAGATTAGTACTCATGGTACGGTCGGCATCAGGTGTGATTTTAACAAGGCACCGTCCAGTCTCGCCTTCTGGACGCGTTTGATAATCGTAGTTTGTATCAAGGCCAGAGGTTTTTAGTTCGTCGTGGTATTGAGTTCCAGCTTCATCTTGTGCAATCTTGCAACTGAAGAAACCTTTTCCGCCGAAGTATTGTAGGACGATCATGCTGTTGGCAACAGAGCCACCGGACGACACTTGGCGAATGTTGTCTGAACCAATCAGCTCGATGATGTCAGTCTGACGTGTTTGTGAGACATATGTCATCACACCTTTGGGAAGATCATTCTGGGTCAAAAATTCATCATTCACATCCAGTTGAATATCGAGCAAGGCATTTCCTATGCCGTATACGTCGTAGCTCACAAGTTCACCCTCTCTGTTGATTTTTGCATAACCCAAAAGGTCGACATTGTAGGGTTTTTGGAGGGTAAATACTAGTTTTTTAATGATAAACGCAATATGAACCATTGGTACTTTGATCAAAGATTCTTAGCCATTAGGTGGTCTATTTAAGTAATTGATAAAAATGATCTTTATCAGACTTACCCTAATACTCCATAGGTGTTTTTTTGCTGGGAAGTGCTCAATGCAATATTAATATCTACTCATTTTTATGACTTGAAAGTTTCAACTGCTAGCGATTTACTTTATTGAGTATATTTTAAACAGATCGCGCGATTACGAAAAATGACTTCTCGCACATACTGTTTGTGATAACGGTCGTGTTCGATTGTTTACTGCGCATGGACTATGAATACAACTAAAAAAGTATTGCACAGTTTAGTGGCTTGGTGAGTAGCCAAAGGGAC
>DCQA01000028.1:3770-46117 GCA_002323325.1 Coxiellaceae bacterium UBA1530
GCTTGGTGAGTAGCCAAAGGGACCACCATGTCGTCTCGGGTGCTGGATAGTATGTGTTTCTTCAACGATGGATGGTTAATGAATGATATCGTTGATAACCGTGCAAGGCTGCAGATAACAGCGAAAACCATAATAGATCGCCTATCAGTGAGCGCTCTAAAAACGGTAACGCAAAGCTGTAGCATGTGATAAGCCCAACAAAGGTCTTGTTGTAGAGTGTTCCACACAGCCAAGTGCCAAAATTCGTCCACACCCAGAAGCTAATCGAGGCAACGCCCACCCAAGTCAAAGAAAAGCCGGTATTTTGAATTATTTTTTGAGTAAGCCATGCGATCATGATCCAGCCGCTATAGGTAAAGATGGTCCAACTTCCGAATAGTGAATGTGGTTGCCAGAGTGCTAATAAACAGTCAGACATAAATAGCACTAACATACTACAGAATAACGTAGTTTTTTGTGGTTGGCGTTGATTGCTGAGTATAATCAGCGCTAAGAAGGGTGTGACGTTGCCTGGATGAGGAATAACTCGACTTAAAACAGTGATAATGCAAAATAGTAATAATAGTATATGAGAAGTGAGTGGCGGGGGCTGATTCATGAAATGGTCTCGATGATAAAACAAGGCCCTAAATATAGGGAAAATCATCTATTTTGTGAAGTGATGTTACTGTGATATTTTTTTAATGTACCAGTTGTAGTGATCATAACATAAGAAAAGTTGAGTTTGGTCAAGAGAGGAAAGTGGATAACTACTAACGATCTGAAAAATCCAGTGAGTCTATTTTAGTGGATTTGTATTCGAGAGCCCATTTGAGTCAGTAGCTCGCGAAAATTTGTTATTAAATGGATCGCGTTATGAGGTGACCCAACACTGAGTATTCTTCTGGTATCTTGATGAGTACATATCAATCAGCATACAATGAATAAATATGCTTAATAGAAGGACAATTTGCTATGGATAGGCAATTATCGGAACATTTTACTCTAAAAATTTTAATAGGAATGGTGCTAGGTATTACCACGGGATTAGCTATGAAACTGTCCCCCCCCGATTTGTGGTTATCTCATTTTTTTGTTAATCAAGTGTGTGTAGTGTTAGGCCAGTTATTTTTAAACGCATTAAAGATGTTAGTCATTCCGCTGGTATTTTTTTCATTAGTTTGTGGCAGTGCCAGTATTGGTGACTTTAGTAAGATGGGACGCGTTGGTTTAAAAGCCCTGTGCTTTTATATTATGACAACGGCTATCGCGATAACAATAGCTCTAATACTTGCCAGTTTATTCGATGTGGGTGTTGGTATGGATCTTATGACATCAAAAGTGATATCAGTAGGCAACGCACCCTCTATTTTTGAGGTTATCATTAATCTAGTACCTCAGAATCCTATAAAGGCTTTGTCTGATGGGAATATGTTACAAATTGTCTTTTTTTCAATTCTTTTAGGGTTGGCTGCAATTGCATCGGGTGATTCTGGTAAGCGTGTAACGAGTAGTTTTAACGCTATCAATGATGTCATGATGCAGCTCATTTTGATGGTGATACGATTAGCGCCGTATGGTGTCTTCTTTTTACTAGTTGTGCAGTTTAGTCAATTAAACTGGCAAGCAATTTTACAATTAGTTGGTTATTTTGGATGTGTGGTTGTGACTTTACTTATCCAGATGTTAGCTATTTACAGCATTTTATTGATGGTTTTTCAGCGTATAAATCCAATGATATTTTTTAAGAATATGTACAGAGTCTGTGTTTTTGCATTCAGTACGTCGAGTTCAGTGGCTACGATTCCAGTCACTTTAGAAGCAGTCAAAAAACGATTAGGTGTTAAAAATCAAATTGCGTCATTTGTGATTCCATTAGGGGCAACGATCAACATGGACGGTACAGCGATTATGCAAGGTGTTGCGACTGTTTTTATTGCTCATATGTATCATATAGATTTATCTTTTTTACAATATATCACGGTTATTATTATGGCAACATTAGCTTCCATAGGAACTGCTGGAGTACCTGGAGTAGGACTTGTGACACTCATGATGGTGTTACAACAGATAGGCATCCCCACTGAGGGTATTGCAATGATCATTGGTGTTGATCGATTGTTAGATATGGTTAGAACCGCAGTCAATGTGAGTGGCGATGCTATGATTGCATGCCTAGTAGCAGGTAGTGAGGGTATGTTAGAAAAAAATCATAATGCTGATTGCGTCACAAGCAGATATTGAGGAGATTGAATGTATGGATATCCAAAATAAGCATATCGTTGTCACGGGTGCCGCATCGGGTTTGGGGTTTGCAACTGCTGAATATTGTCACAGTTTGGGTGCGACGGTGATTGCGCTGGACAAGCACTTCAATCAAGAAGATGGCGCTTTTTTTAATCAAGCAATAGATAGGCGGTGTGTGGATGTCACATCCTCAGATGGAGTAAAGGACGTTATTGAAGAAGTGATTCTCCAGTATGGCGCTATTGATGCTGTTGTGAATTGTGCTGGAATTGCTCCTGCCCAGCGGATGGTTGGTCGAGATGGTGTCATGGATTTAGAGTTTTTCGAGGAAGTCATCTCGGTCAACTTGATAGGAACGTTCAACGTTATGCGAATTGCTGCTTCCTATATGATGAGCCAGGATGAGGTTAGTAATGATCGAGAACGAGGTGTCATCATTAATACAGCTTCTGTGGCAGCCTTCGAGGGTCAAGTAGGTCAGTCAGCTTATAGTGCCTCTAAGGGAGGGGTGGTGGCTATGACTTTACCCCTGGCAAGAGAATTGGCGTCGTGGGGAATTAGGGTGATGGCTATTGCTCCAGGTATTATGAAAACGCCAATGTCGGACATGATGTCAAAGAAGGTGCAATCTTCATTGCTGAATCAGACGGTTTACCCTAAGCGGCTAGGCCACGCCTTAGAATTTGCGCAACTGGCAGTGCATATCATTAACAATCCTTTCTTGAATGGCGAAGTGATACGTCTAGATGGTGCTGTTCGCCTTTCAGCCTAAAAGGCTAAGAAAAAAATTAAGATACAATTAAATAATCACAGCTCCCTTGTGTTTTATTGTTATATTGACTATTTTTTCATCATAAAGTAATCATCAATCACCTTGTATAAAGATAATTTCAAAGAAGTGCTCTTCAATGCCTAAAAAAAATAAATCAAAACACAAGTCAAAACCAAAAAAAACCATGTCTAAACCCGCGGGGCAAGTTGTGATTGAAGATGATTTGGAAGGCAGTTTAGAATATCTCAAAGCTGAACTTTATCATCTCAAGAGGCAATTAGAACGTGTAGATAATGAAATAGGCGTTCTGATTACTCATGTAAAGCTGATAGAGCTTGAATCACTGATTAACGAGATAAATAGAAAAATTGAATCATTGTCATCGTCGTTGATGATCAAAGCACTATACATCAAATTCATTACCCTAAATTGTTTCCTATTTCATAGTATTCCAGATAGTAAGACTGATCTTGTACGTCGGTCTTTATTTAATTTTAATCTAGTTCGACCAGAAAAGGTCAAATTTATTTCAGACCAGGAAGTCGATGTCATCACCAATGCATTGTCAACTTATTATTGCTCGTTATTTGTTGCTTCGATGACCTACTCTCTTATGTCACTTTTTATTAATCAAAGATCAAGTGTCATGATGGGCTTGGCAGAAACAGCTGTTTTTGGTGGTTTGATAAACCATATATCAACATGGAGAGGAAAAACACGGATACTGTATTTGCATTTCATTTCAGTATTAGTCAGAAGTTATCAAATCATCCCAGAAATATCGGTTGAGCTTTCATATTTTTGCTGCGTATCACTGCTTGCTGGCGCTCAATTTCTGATTAGTTTTCGTAATATCTATGGGCTTAAACTTCAGTATCAGGCATCTATCGCAGGTAGTAAAAAACTATATCAAATCTTTGGAAGTCGACTAGCGCATGATGGGAGGGTGACTCAACCAACTGGTATGGATGAAATTATCCATAAGCTTTTTAACTTGTATCAGGATCGAGGTGCTATCAGTCATTCTGTTGATGATAATACTCAGCGTGCGGATGAGATTCTTCTGAAACAGTATGAAAAGAAAAAAGAAGAATTATCTCAGCAGAGAGTACAAGAACTTCTTGCACTTGATAAGAAAGAACGTGCCAACCAACCTAATACACGGCAAAGTAAGGTAACCAAATCGAAAAAAAATACGAGTGTAGATGCAATGATTGACCTCACTGACGATGATGTGCATCACGAGACAAAGCAACAAGATTCACCTATACAATCTAATTCTTTTCATATTCAATCTTTTTATTCTTGGCAGGAAGATGGTCGATTAAGTAAAAATTCTTATAAAGTCATTGATGACGAGATTTCAAAGTTGTGTGATAGTTTAAACGAAATCGACGGGTTGGAGCTCAAGGCTTATCGAACAGGGTCGACTGTCTCTGCTAATCGATCAGAGCATCCTTCCCAGAATGACACACGATGTCGTGATGTTGATTATTTATTAATATGTAATCATGACTTTAATTTGCTTGAGAATCGCAATGTCATCCGATCAAGAATGATGGATCTTCACAAAGGGCTTACTCAAATAAATTTAAAAGTTCGATGGCCTCAGTATGAAAACAATCTGATACGAGATCGAGCAGAAAGCTCAGATTTTGTGTATTACTGGAAATGTAACTTCGAAGAGGTCTCAATTGACGTCACCATAAGATCACCTTTGAATTTTAAGCCCCCTATTTCCACGGTCAGAGCTGTATCATTGGATAGCGATCACGAAATAGGGCGGTTTTCTACATTCCCGTCTGATGAGTTGCATGTCATGCTGAGTCGTTGTGTGACAGATCGAGACTGGTTGATTGTTATCAAAAAAATCTATGTTGAATACCTTGGTAAGGGTAACTTGTTCATGAATGAGAAATGGTCTTTAGGAAAGAGGTGTTGTTTGGGAGACATACTACTTGCTATCGCTAAATTGTCTAAGGGGTTGAGTCAAGACACGATTAAGTCCTATATTGAGGCATTAACTTCTGAATTTGTTCAGCGTAACTGTGATCGTGCGTTTGTTGGAGACGGCATCGATTTAGGTAGTTTCTTTATGTATGTCTCAGATTTGATGAAAGTAGACTTAGCCACAAAACTATTTAATGCAGAGTATAGAAACGAGAAACGTGAGAATATGATATATTCTGCTAATTCAGGTTTCCGATAATACGCACGGTGTTTTATCGAGGTGGGATGTAACGGATACGGTATTTTCTCGAGACAATAGCCATGGTGACGATCACAATGATGATAATACCCAGGATAACTGCAGTGAGAAATTTGTTATATGTCTCATGAAAGAAGAGGGGTCCCCATCCAATAGGAGAGTACTGGGCGTTGACAGGTAGCTTGTACTGATCACGTAGTTTCTTGCCGATATTATGCACATTCACCACAGGTATTCCTTTTTTGAGAAACCTGACCGCTACTGAATCAGTATTGGCATAAATGATGGGCATCGATGTAAGAACGCCGGTAGGCAATGATGGTGGCCGAGCTGTTTCCTTGATGGTTTTTTCATTGAGTTGTTTTAACCCAATGGATGCCATGCCTCCACCAATATTGATATAGGCTTTGATGGGTTGGTCTTGAGACGCTTCGTTATATAATGTTATTCGTTGATTAATGGAATCTGTTGTACCGGTTGGTTCGATAAGTGGGTATCCATAATCTTCGATAGTTTTTTGTAGAATTGTACGTCCTTTCTCAGTGATGTTAGTACCCCTATCTTCTCCTCCTCCAATAGATGCGGCAATGGGAGTGTAGTTTAGAATCTTTCGTGTATGGAGGTCATGTTGAATATCTAGAATTGTGAACTTTGGTATATTGGCTCCGAACTGCGATGCGGCACCGCTATAGATGATTAATGGGTTAAGTTTCATGGCTTTGATTGCGGCCAACATGCTGATATCCAGTGCTGGAAAAGATCCTGTTGCACCAACGGCTACGGTATCACCGGCTTTTAAATTGAGTTGTTCAAGCCAGTTTATGAAGATGGCGACTATGTTTGGATTCACGGTGGTTTGTTTTGTGATGAGATCTCCCGAATCTGATGTGATATCTGTAAATCGATCTCCGATGAGCCCGCTTTTTTGAGGGTCATTTTTTTCATTGATGGGAATATTTTTTTGTTCTCTTAATGCTTTGGCAGCTTTGAAAGCATCTCTTGCCGTATGCGCAGAATCAATTTTCAGGTGATAATACTCAACGGGAACAAACTGTTTGAAGTGTTCAACAATTACCATACCCACGATGGTGAATAGACACAGTGTTAGGATGTAGATTCTAGGAAGGTTGTGTGTATGCCAATAAATTTTTTTCATGGTAGTAAAACCGATCCAATGGTTAGTATGAGGAATAATCGTACAATAATAGATGCAGTAATAAGTGACGTTACTGTCTCTATGAGGCCTTGCCGCTCTATGGCTAAGGCAATCAACCCTGGGATAATGTAACCTATTACAGAATAAACGCTACCTAATGTGCTAGCTACGTACAGTGACGAAAATAGTTGGCGCATGGTTACTCCAAGTATAAACGCTATCAGTACAATAAGAGCCACACGTCTCCTACCGTAGATAATCATAAAGTTCGACAGTAATCGCATGATTAAATAAATGATAATTGCATCGATGACGGTTAAAGCAATATTTCCTGGAGCATGCATATCTAGAGCTAGATAACCAGGAACGACCATACCGCCGGCATAGAGTCCGATTAGGTCGACCATTAAGAGGCCTACAATAAGGCCTATTCCTATCGATAAACTAAGTGGATCTAACATCTTTACCTCTACTCCCTGTTTTCCCTGAAATAATCCACGATTTCCATGCCAATATTCGCAATATTACAAACACCTACAATCAAAATAGCCTGCTTATTCTCAGCCTGTTCTGTAACGTGGTCAAGTATTTTTTTAACAGACCATTCTTGTGCATCTGTTAGTTGGGCGTCAGGAAGTGTCTTATTAATCGCAAGCTGTAAGGTCTTTGTACCACTTCCTACCATCATGCATTCATCAGGTTGCGTCCAATTAACGTAGCTTTCAACAAATTGTAATGTTCTATGTTTCCTATCCGCACGCGTATTGGCAATGAGAACCCTGTAGTCATATTCAGGATGTTTTTCTAATATCTTGTGCCAAAGTGCCTCTGTTGACTCAGGATCATTAGCAGCAAATCCGTTGGCAAACGTTACTCGTTTATTGTTGTGAGTAAGTGTGTGAATAGTTAATGCTCCAGGGTCTGGTTTTGCTGCCCACATTCCCTCTAGCGCTGTTTTTTTGTCAACATTCACAGATTCACAAACACGTAATGCCAGTGCAACATTTTCCTTAAATTCGTTATAAGTGAATGGAGCCATGTCTTCGTCTGATATATCAGCGATATCTTTATCACCGATTGCTATGAGTTCACTACCACGATCCTGGGTAGCCATCTTATAGACATTGATATGTTTTTGCTCAGCAGTAAAAAATTTTCCGTTGTAGGTTACTGTGCCTGCAAGCGCCAGAGCTACATCCTCTTCGGTTGGACCCATTACGTCTAAATGATCAGGGCGTGCATTACAAAGAACACCATGTGTTGAGTGTACAATTTTATGCTCGCAGATTGATTGGAGAAGGGGTTGCACCGCCATACATTCAATGACTAGTGCCTGGGCCTCTAATTTGGCACTACGGCGAACGATTTTTAGTTGTTCTACTACATTAGTGTGACCTATCCTGTAAATAGGCTCTTCATTTCCTTCAGGGTCAATGAATTGTGCTAGGGTGCCCGTTGTTTTTGCGCAGGTTCGAATGCCTCCGGCTCTCAATCCAGAGGCGATCAGTCGACTAACACTGGATTTGCCTCGAGTTCCATTGACGTGGATTCGAATAGGAATACGACGTAGGTAGCGTAGATGTCTGATTTGCTCAATGATGAGAACTAGAATTAAGCCAATTAAAATAATTATCAAGTAGGTTTCATTACTCGGTGTGTGCATAGAGTCTATCACTTAGTTAGCTTGACAACTGTCTGAAAGATTAAAGTAAACGGGCATCGCTGGCAAGTGACTACTAGTGTACAATGTGTAGACCTTTTAGCATCATCAATGCAGAGAACTGTTGGTAGTCATCTTTTGCTAGTGCGAAAGCATCAGAGGACTGTGTATTTTTTTTCTTTGTGATTCCTATGTTGTTATCGTTTTTGATATGACGCCCGAAATCAGACTCGCTGAATGTGAAACCATTATCTTTAGATTCTATATTGAGTTCAGGAATAGGAACGTCAGGTTGAATACCTTCGGCTTGAATCACTCTACCAGCTGGGGTGTAGTATAGGGCAGTTGTGAGCTTAATAGCGCTATCTTTGCTTACGGGTATGATTGTTTGAACAGAGCCTTTTCCAAAACTTCGTGAGCCCATAATGACCGCTCTTCCGTAGTCCTGGAGGGCACCTGCAACAATTTCAGAGGCTGATGCCGAGCCAGTGTTGATCAGAACAACCAGGGGAATGCCTGGTATAATATCATTTGGCTTTGCCTTAATCTTTAAATTCGAGCCTGGTATGCGACCCTTTGTGTAGACAATTAGATTTTCATATTTTTTGTTGATGGACTTATCGAGGAATAGGTCAGTAATTTCTGAGCTGAGATTTAGCAGGCCACCTGGGTTATTACGCAGATCAAGAATAAGACCATAGAGTTGGTTGTTACTATCTTTTTTGAGTTTTTGAATCGCAGCCTTGAGTTCTTGGTCAGCATTACCTTGGAAGAAGCTGAGGCGAGTATAACCGTAGTGTTTTTCAAGCAGCTTTGATTTTACCGTGACGATCTTGATCGTATCCCTTTTAATGCTGACTTCAAGAGGTTTCGGGGTGTTTTCTCTCAATATAGTAAGACGGACAAGAGTGCCCTTTTTTCCTTTAATTTTACTGATGGCCTCATTCAGACTCATACTCTCAACTAACGTATCATCGACTTTGATGATAAGGTCATTGGTTTTTAGGCCAGCTTTATCCGCAGGTGTTCCGTCTAATGGACTGATAACTTTGAGAGCGCCTTTATCGACAGTAAGTTCGATACCTATACCAACAAATTCACCTGAAACAGTACTGTTCATTTGCTCCAGTGCTTTTTTATCGAGAAAGCTTGAGTGCGGGTCTAGATGAGTCAGCATACCGTTAATAGCATTATTAAATAGTGTTTTGTCCTCGGTGTCAGTTATGTAGTAGTGCTTGATCGCTGTGATGGCAGTGACAAACTCTTGAATCTCGTCATTGGGTATTCGTGGTGTATGAGTAATTCGAGTACTTGTGGGGTTAGCAAAGCATGGTATGCAGAGTGCGTTGACCACCCATACTAAAGATACAAGTGTGCTAAAAAAGTAATTACGGTTCATGAGAACTTTCCTTGTTTTAATGAATTGAAGCACCATTGTGTAGGATTAAGTGGTTTAGCATTATGCCGTATTGCAAAATATAATCCTGGCGATGTAAACCCGCCAGTTTGACCAACTGTAGAGATCTGTTGACCAGCTTTTACTTCATCACCTTGCTTAACATAAAGTGATTGATTCCTTCCATAGAGGGACATATAGCCATTTCCGTGGTTAATGATTACTAGCATTCCATAGCCAGACAGCCATTTAGAAAACACGATGTGACCGGCTGCTATAGCATAAACAGGCTGTCCCGTTGGTGCCTCCATGACAACTCCTGCCCATGTTAACTCGCTTTGTTGTATTTTGGTACCAAAACGGTGAGAAATTTTACCTTTTGTGGGCCATTCCAAACTTCCTTTCAGATCTATAAAGGCTTGTTTGTTCTTTGAGGTGACGTTTGTTTTGAGTTGTTGAATGGTCTTATTAAGTACTTGCTTATCTTGGGTTAAGATAGAGAGAGCTTGGTGATGCTGCTTAATTTTTGAAGTGATGGACTGAATCACTGTTTTTCTTTTCGTGGTGGTTTTGTGTAAGTAACTTTTTTGCTGTTGTTGTTTAAGTATCAGGCTGTTCAGTTGGTTTTGTTGTTTATTTAATTGCTGTCGATTGAGCTCGATAGTCTTTATGGCGATTTCTAAGTTATTAATGAGTCCTTGTTGATATTCGTACAAATACCGATAGTAGTTGGATAAGCGATTTAATTCCTGTGAGTTATGCTGACTAAGTAGAAGTTTTAAGTAAGGTTGTCTACTAGCTATGTATGCTGCGGATAACTCTTTGGATATTGCGATCTTCTTCAGTTTTAACTCAGATTCTAGTTGTGCTTGCTGCTTTTGAAGTTTTTTAATCGAGCGTTTTTTTTGAGAAGATTCTTTTTGAGTCTTTTGGATCGATTTAGCAACACTTGCGGATTGTTCATCCAGTGATTTTAATTTCATTTGTAAGTGATTTCGATTTTGAGTGTCTAAATTAAGCTGTTGCTTAAGTGATGAGATTTTATTATTGATGTTGGATAGAGTATGACTATCTGCCGAAAATACTGCTCCAGTAAAGAGCACTATGTAGATGAGAGTAGAGAGAACAATCCGTTGCTTAGTCATAATGTTCGTATCAATGACGGTGTATTACAAGGACGATAGTGTATCAGAGTTTAGCACTAGATTTCATCTGATTTTCTTTTGTGCGTTGTTCAATAAGTAATGCTGAGCCTCTTACAGAAATGGTTGCATAATTATTTTGTAAAGCATTGCTTGTTGAGTCAATTTGACACCACTCTATGACAGTATTTTCTAGATCGTACGCAAGACCATTACTGGTGATTATTGCATGGGGTGCTCCAATTAGGCTTATGCCTGCTCCAATATGTCCGTGTATAGTTGTTTCTTTGTCTTTAACAAGCGTAATCAGTTCGGTGGACGTGAGCAGCGTGATTGGTCGGCTCTGTTGATAATGCTTAGACAGTTGTTGAATGTTATGCAGTGTGTGGTCCATTCGTCCATCTGTTCCCGTAACGATTGTAATCGCGAAATGGTCTTCTTCGTCTAAATACTCAATTGCTTTGTGTAAGTCAGTTGTGTTCTGATCATCTTTTTCAAAGATTGGGATTTTTTTATTTAATGCGCATTGATAAGCTTGATGTGTGATCGAGTCCATATCTCCAATAATGCCGTGAATCGGCAAGTCACTATGCATGAATGCATTATAAGCGCCATCAAGAACAATGAGGCAGTCTTGTTGATAGGGGTCAACTAGGTCTTGCCAATCGAACTTCGGTCCGTTAGCAATAATGAGTGCTTTTTTCATAGATTATTTCTTGTTTTGGCTGATATCGATAGTGTTGAACTAACAAGACACAATGGCAACCTATAAGGGCCAATGGGCCAAATAGGCTTGGTTTTTCCCAAGATAAAGCTATTGCTGAAATGAGGTCAGTTAGGTCCAATACCAGACCGAGATATATAAAATAGAGGCTTATACTAGTAGCACATTGCGCCCGAGATTGTTTAAGTATTTGTGGAATGGGGTAGAACAAGAAACTCAAATTAGCAAGCCAGCCAGTGGTAACATTAATACTATCTGGCGTTAGATCGTAGTACCAGTTGACTAAAGCGAGTGTCACTAGGGCGGTGGCAATTCCTGTAAGTAACCAGAAAGTGGAATATGTATTTTTATCTAAAGGTTGTTTGTACCACTGGATGTGTTGGACGATGATGAGGGTTAAGCTTAAGGTCGATACCCATAAATAAGGTAATGGCATGCGTAAACTCAGGGCATAATAAAGGTCCATGAGGCACCCAAAAACCAGGATGGCATGCATGAGGAAGCTCATATCACCTAGTGCATTATGGCGTTTATTATGAACAATTTGCGGCATAAGCCAAAAGCTGTAAAGAATAGTGGAGATAGTGAGTGAGATTGATCCCAGGACAGATGATGTCATGCTGTTGTCTTCCTACGCTAGTGAGTCTAGATCAGGTTCAAAGGGTTAGATAAATCTTCTCAGCACTCTAATGCACCCCTGACACAAAGGGATAATAATTTAGTCTTTATGTAAAGTAAAGTTGATTTAATATAGAGTTCTAACGGTATTTTCCCAAAATTACAACAGTGCAGTGTATAGGAGTGGTGTGTGATTAATACGTATAATCCTGCGACAGGCGAACACCTTAAGCAATATTCTGTGATGAGAAGTGATGAAATTATTCAAGCTTTAGACATCGCGGATGAACAATTCAAACATTGGAGGCAGTTACCATTATCCAATCGCTGCCAATTCATGTCAGTTTTATGTGATCTTTTAGATAAGCAGCAAATGGAGATTGCTCATTTAATCACTCTAGAGATGGGTAAGCCATTGGTACAATCAATAGCAGAGATCAAAAAATGCCAGAAGTTGTGTCAGTATCAAATGAACCATATTTCAGAATGGTTGAAACCTGAGATTGTCTCTACCGAGCACAGTTACAGTGCTATTCACTATGAACCATTAGGTGTGCTATTTGCAATCATGCCTTGGAATTATCCATTTTGGCAGGTTTTTCGTTTTGTGATAAGCCAGGTCCTGGCAGGTAACGTGGTTGTTTTTAAGCACTCTCCCAATGTAACCGGTTGTGCTTTGAGGCTGGCTTCACTTTTTGAGGAGGCTGGATTTCCTCAGGGTGTATTGACTAGCTTAGTGATTGATGTGCATCAGGTAGAAGCTATCATTCACGATCATAGGGTAAAAGGTGTCACTCTTACTGGTAGTGCTCGGGCTGGTCGAATCGTTGCTTCTCAAGCTGGGGCAGCTCTAAAGAAAGTTTCTCTGGAGCTAGGTGGGGCCGATGCCTGTGTTGTTTTAGATGACGCAGATATTCAGTTATCAGCTCAAGTTTCTGTTCAAGCTAGGATGGCCAATGCAGGACAGATCTGTATTGCTCCAAAGCGCTGTATTGTCATGAGTAACGTCTATGAAAAATGGTTGAGTTATACGTTAGATCATCTCAAGCAATATCGATGTGGCAACCCTCTTGAAATGGCGACGACTCTTGGGCCTCTAGCACGTCAGGATTTGAGGCATCATTTGCATCAGCAGATAACACAGAGTCTTTCAGGAGGTGCAGAATTGTTACTCGGAGGCAAAGTGCCAGATGGAAGAGGTTTTTTTTATCCTCCAACGTTGCTGACAAACGTTTCCCCAGGCCTACCTGCTTTTGATGAGGAGTTGTTTGGCCCTGTTATGAGCGTTGTAAGGGCTGAAACAAAGGAAGAGGCTTTTGAGCTTGCTAATCTGTCTGAGTATGGGTTGGGTGCGGTCATATTTACTCGAGATAGTGAGCTCGGTAGAGGGATGGCTATTTCTGAACTTGAGGTGGGAACATGTTACGTGAATACCGCAGTGGTATCTGATTTACGTCTACCGATTGGCGGAATTAAATCATCAGGTATGGGCCGTGAATTATCAAAAAGTGGGTTAAAAGAATTTTTAAACACCAAGGTCATTTGTGTACGTTAACAGCCAGCTTGCTTGGGATTGCTCTTTAGTCTCTCGCGCTTTCCTGTATACTATGCCGAAATCGGATAAGGGGTGGTGTTATGGATTTTAATGAGATTGTATCTTTCTTGATCGCTCATTGGCAGTTGAGTGGTATTTTTGTTGTCTTGTTAGTCATACTTATTATAGAAGAGGTTCGTGTGCAGGGAGGCGGTCAAAGGGTTTCTCCTGCTCAGTTAGTTTCATTGATCAATCAGGATAATGCGTACATTGTCGATTTAAGAGATCCATCGATGTACTCTGCAGGTCACATAGTCGGCTCTCACAATATGACTAAGGCGGATTTGACGGCTCACGTCGATCGTTTGCCCAAAGAGGATTCAGTAAGCATTGTGTTACTTTGCCAACGGGGACAAGCTTCGTTGAATGCTTTTAATGAACTGAAAAAGAAAGGGTTGACCAATATTAAGATCTTAAAGGGTGGAGTCGATGCGTGGCGTCAAGCATCAATGCCTTTAGTGGACTCCCAAAAAGTAAAGGTAAAAAAAGATAAAAAACTCAAAAAGGAAAAAAGTAATGGCTGATGTAATTATTTATTCGAAAGCAAACTGTCCGTATTGTGTCCACGCAAAAAATTTATTGACCGAAAAAGGTGTCGATTTTGACGAGTTGCGAATTGATTTAGATCCAGTAGCATTTGCTGCCATGCAAGAAATCGTACCCAACGCGCGAACAGTCCCGCAAATCGTAATCAAGGGTGCACCAGTCGGTGGTTTTGATGATTTGAAAGCCATCAACGATGCGGGTAAATTAGATGAATTATTAAGTTAAAAAATAGGGGTAAAACAATGTCAAGTGAAAAACAAGCAACTAATGGCCAAGCAAAAGATACCACACAACAAGGACCTCAGTTTGCTGTTCAACGTATTTATGTGAAAGATCTTTCTTTAGAATCGCCAAATGCACCTGAAATCTTTACAAAGCAGTGGCAGCCAGAATTACACATGGATCTAGGCACCAAGACAGCTAAGCTGAACGATGATGCGCATGAGGTTGAGTTGACTGTGACTGTAACAGTCAAAGTCGGTGAAGAGACAGCTTTTTTAGTCGAAGCTAAACAGGCTGGAATTTTTACATTATCTGGCTTTGATGATGAGCAAGTTCGTCCTATGTTAGGTAGTTATTGTCCCAACCTATTATACCCTTACGCACGCCAAGTCGTTACAGATGCTGTTATCAAGGCTGGTTTCCCGCAGTTATATTTGGCTCCAGTTAACTTTGATGCTTTATACGAGCAGCACCAAAAAGAATTAGCTGCAAAAGCTGAAGAAGCCTAAACTATGGATCTTGCATCGCCGATACTCGTCGCCGGTGCAGGTGCTTGGGGGACTGCTTTGGCAGTCCATCTTGCGCGCAACAATCAGCAAGTTCATTTATGGGGGCATCGCCCCTCCATGATGCGTACTTTATGTCAGGAACGATCTAATTCCTACTACTTACCAGATATCTCATTCCCTCCTTCATTGCACATTTTTGACGACTTATCATTAGCACTACATCGTGTTCGTGATGTTTTGGTGGTTATTCCTAGTCAGGCATTCCATATTTTCCTAACTCAGCTTCAAGCTTCACATTCTCAACCATTGCGTATCGCTTGGGGTACAAAAGGATTGGACCCGCTGTCAGCTAGGCCGTTGCACGAACTAGTGGCTCAAGTGTTTGGTGAAGCTACCGCCATGGCGATTGTTTCTGGGCCAAGTTTTGCAAAAGAGGTAGGTCAAGGATTGCCAACGGCTATTTGTATATCAGGTAATGATGTGCCTTTTGTTCGTGATTTAACTGAGCGATTGCATTCATCGAACTTTCGCGTTTACCCCAATGATGATTTTTTAGGTGTGCAGTTGTGTGGTGTGATGAAAAATGTTCTGGCCATTGCAATGGGTATTGCAGTTGGTTTGGATCTAGGTGCTAATTCGCGAGCGGCCTTATTAACCAGAGGTATTGCTGAAATGCGGCGTTTATTGCTCGCGTTTGGTGGCAGTGAATCAACACTATTAGGCCTCGCCGGTATGGGGGATTTGGTTTTAACCTGTTCCGATCATCAATCACGAAATAGACGGTTTGGCTTTGCTATCGGGCAAGGTGTTTCAATTGACGAGGCGCAAGCTTCGGTTGGTGGTGAGGTTGAAGGTCTTCCTAATACCCGCCAATTATTATCTTTAGCTGATTCATTGGGTGTAGAATTGCCGATAACTCAACAAGTATTTGAGATTTTGTATGAGGGCATAATGCCAAAAGATGGGCTGCAGGCACTCTTAAGTAGGCAGCGTGCTGATGGGGAGCAATATTAATTGCTATGACTGCTAATAAAGTTATTTAACGACAATTGGTAGACTTCAACGCGATATGTTTTCCCGTTGTATGATTGATAGTTCTCAATACATTTATGGTGCTTAAACCCAAGCTTTTCAAGAATGTGAGTTGAAGCGGTATTGTCCTTTAACGTTCTAGCCTCCAATGTGTTTATTGGAAGTTGATCAAAGCAATAAGCGATAGCCACTTGCATAGCTTGTGTCATGATCCCTTGGTTCCAATACTCCACACTTAGGTCATAATGAATTTCAGCGACCTGTGATGGGCGAAAGTGAATACCAATCGCACCAATCATTTTGTGATTGGCAATTGCCCAGTAAATACCTTGGCGCTGGTAATAAAGATTGCGACAATAAAGCACCTCTTCAGTTGCCTCCTTTAATGTGTGAGGTACTGGGGCTGCAATATTAAATCTAACTACTTCAGGATGCGTATAATAATCCAAAAAAGCCTGATCATCGGAGGCATGATGCTCACGTAATTGGATGTTCTGGTTGATTGTGAGTAAGGGGAAAGGTGGTTTCGTTGCCATGGTGTTACAGTGCGTCAAATGATGGAATTTGATTTTAGCCATCGTATTGATGGCTGTAAAGCTGGTGCGCTTTGCGATAATATACCGTCTTTGTATCAGGGGGAGTTTCTAATGAGTGCTATTATTGAACATCGAAAGGTCGGTGACATTAGTCGGCTATCTGAATTCCCGCCTGTCTTACAAAGAATCCTGAGTGCGCGTGATGTGGTCGATAGGCATGCAGTGGATTATGAATTATCTCAACTATTGCCTTACCATAGTCTGTTAAATATTGACGCAGCAGTTGATCGTTTGATAAAGGCAGTGACAAATAGTCAGAACATTTTGGTGATTGGCGATTTTGATGTTGATGGTGCGACTAGTACAACTTTGGCGGTATCTGCTTTAAGAGCTATGGGAGCCAAGACTGTAGACTACTTAGTGCCTAATCGTTTTGATTACGGTTATGGGCTGTCTCCCGAAATTGTTGATGTGGCATATCAATCTGCGCCTGATTTAATTATTACTGTAGATAATGGTATTTCCAGTATATCAGGTGTCGCTAGGGCTCGAGAGCTGGGTATCGATGTGTTAGTTACCGATCACCATCTTCCCGGTGAGGATCTCCCAAAGGATTGCATCCTCATTAATCCGAGTTTACATGGAGACCAGTTTCCTAGTGTTTCTTTAGCGGGAGTAGGTGTTATTTTTTATGTGATGCTAGCTCTGCGCGCTGGATTGAAGGCGCAAGGTTGGTTTGAGCAGGAGTCGATACCTTGTCCTAAAATGAGTGAGTACCTCGATTTGGTCGCTTTAGGGACTGTTGCAGACTTAGTGCCTTTGGATAAAAATAATCGCGTGTTAGTGCATCAAGGTTTAGCACGCATACGAAAGTTTCCAGTAAGACCAGGGTTACAGGCATTAATTGATGTTTCAAAACGTGAAGCTGCGTCATTACTTACTACTGATTTTGGGTTTGCGATTGCTCCTCGTTTAAACGCTGCTGGTCGATTGGATGATATGTCTTTGGGGATCGAGTGTTTATTAACGCAAGATCATGCGTATGCACGTGACATAGCTGAACAATTAAATCAGTTGAATGTTGATCGAAAGTTAATTGAACAGAAGATGAAGCAAGAAGCGCTTGCCATTGTAGAGCGACTATCGATTACTACAGATACAATGCATGCGCTAACATTGTATGAAGAGAATTGGCACCAGGGAATAGTGGGGCTAGTCGCTTCGCGAATTAAAGATAAAACTCATCGACCCGTGATTGTATTTGCTAGTGTTGGTGATGGCACGTTAAAAGGTTCAGGTCGATCTATTGCTGGGTTAAATTTACGTGATGTTTTAGCAAGAATAGACGCATTAGATTCGAGTTTAATCATTAAATTTGGTGGTCATGCGATGGCTGCTGGATTGAGTATTTGTGAAGAGAAATTTCGTGATTTCTCAAAAAGCTTCAATGAGGTCGTTGAGTTAATGGCCCATCCAGATATATTTCAACAAAAATGGGTTACGGACGGTAGTTTGTCGGCCGATGATTTGACCTTAGATATGGCAGATTTATTGCGCCAATCGGGACCATGGGGGCAGGCTTTTCCTGAACCTCAATTTGACGGGATATTTGATGTCATTGAGCAGAGGCTAGTGGGTGGAAGCCATCTAAAGTTAACATTACAGCATCCAGATGGTATGTATCCAGTCTCAGCGATTTGTTTTAACGTTGATGTTAATCATTGGCCCAATCATCATTGTTGTCAAATTAAGATTGTCTATCGTTTGGATATAAACGCATTTCGCAATAATAAAACATTACAGTTAATGGTCGATCAGTTATGGGAGGTGTAATTGCTTTCGCACGCTGAATGTCCCTGTGGATCAGGACGCTTATATAGTTCGTGTTGCAAACGTTTCATAGATGGCCCTCAGTATGCATCTACTCCAGAGGAGCTTATGCGTTCGCGATACACAGCTTTTGTTCGCTGTAATATAAGCTATTTAAAGGCAACCCAACGAGGAAAGGCTCAACGAGACTTTGTTTCGACGTCAGCTAAGCAATGGTCTCAATCGATATTGTGGGAATCTCTGGTTGTGTTGAGTAGATCACCAGTTGATGCCTTTACGACTCAAGGATCAGTTACTTTTGAGGTTCGTTATTTTCAAAATAGTCAATTATATGTCATGTCAGAAAAAAGTCTCTTTGAACGTATTAATGGTCAATGGTTTTATGTCTCTGCTGAGGCATCCTCAACGCATATTGAATGATATTTTAAACCGGAGGAATAATGATGAGTGAAAAGAGTGACCTTGGATTGGATCGTTTCTTTAAGCTGATTTCTGCTGCCAGTGAGAGAAGTGACCTTTTGGAATTGTTTCGGTGTTTTTTTACCCCAGAGGAATTATCAGCTTTGTCACTTCGTGTGAACGTTGTAAAAGCATTATCTGATGGTGAGTTGACACAACGCGAGATTGCAAAGCAACTTCACACCAGTATCTCTAAAGTAACGCGGGGTTCCCGCCAATTGAAAAGTGTCTCGTCCACATTAATTGAGCAAATGAGCCTCCTCTGATAACTATTTGCAAGGGTGATTGCACTATCTATCGGATTTGCTATATTAGTCTCGCTTCTATGGTAGAGGTCAACTGACTCAGTCACTGCCTGCGATGGTGGGCTGAAAGATAAAAATTATTTAAAATCAATGGGATATATTGACATCTGGGAGCAATGACCTATGAATATTGATTATTTAGAGTTTGAACAACCAATTGCCGAGTTGGAGCAAAAAATTGAAGAGCTCAAGCGCATTGGTACGGGTGAGGGTATCAGTATTGCAGAGGAGCTAGTGCGCTTAAAAGAAAAAAGCCATGCCTTAACCGAATCCATATTCTCTCATTTAACAGCACATAATATTGTTTCTTTAGCGCGCCATCCATTACGGCCTTATACCAAAGATTACATTGAACACATCTTTGAGGATTGGGTCGAGATGCATGGTGATCGTAATTCCGACCAAGGTGCTCCTATCATTGGTGGTATAGCGCGTCTAGATGGTAGCCCCGTTATGGTGATAGGTCATCAAAAGGGCCGCACTACTAAAGAAAAAGTAGAGCGTAATTTCGGTATGCCCACGCCTCAAAGTTTTCATAAAGCGCTCCGGCTCATGAAATTAGCAGAGCGCTTTTCATTGCCCGTGATAACTTTTATCGATACTCCGGGTGCTTATCCTGGCGTGAAAGCTGAGGAGCGTAATCAAAGTGAAGCTATTGCACGTAATTTAATGGAAATGTCTCGACTAAAAGTTCCCGTCATTTGTATGGTGATCGGAGAGGGCTGCTCAGGAGGAGCCCTAGGTTTGGGCGTTGGTGATCGTTTGTATATGTTGCAGTATAGCTACTATGCAGTTATTTCCCCTGAAGGCTGTGCTTCTATTATCTGGAAGGACGCCTCTAAAGCTGCTGATGCGTCTGAGGCAATGAATTTAACAGCTTCGCGTTTGAAAGAGCTAGAGCTGATTGATGATATTATTGCAGAGCCTTTGGGTGGTGCACATCGTGATATCGAAAAAATGTCACAAACTATTAAGCACGAACTACTTCATACTCTTGAAGCTTTAAAGCAGTTACCATTGAATACTCTATTAGAGCAGCGATATCAGCGTTGGTTGAATGTGGGCACAGAGCTTTAGGTTTTTTTAGCCATGCTGACATTAGATTCTTTTAATTCACATTGGAAACTGTTTTCTGAAAATCGGTCCTTGGTTGTCGCTTTAAGTGGTGGTATTGATTCTGTTGTTTTACTTCATTTGCTGGTTTCTTTGAAGCAGCGTGGCTCTGATTTTTCATTGCGTGCCATACACATTAATCATCAGCTATGTAATGCTTCCGAAGAGTGGGCCCAGTTTTGTGCAGATCTCTGTGTGTCATGGGATGTGCCCTATAACACTTATTCTGTCAGTATCAATCAAAACTCAGGTTTAGGTATTGAGGCCGCTGCACGTCTGGCGCGTTATCAGACTTTAGATGAAAGTTGTCGCTATGGTGAGAGTTTAGTGATGGCGCACCATCAGATGGATCAGGTTGAAACTTTGCTACTTAGGCTTATTCGTGGTTCCGGTATAAAAGGCATGTCAGCCATGTCCTCACAGAGTCATTTTAACCAACGAAATATTTTGCGTCCGTTGTTATTATTTTCTAAGGAGCTGATAGAAGAATATGCGCATCATCATCGTTTAGTCTGGGTAGAGGACTCATCTAATCTAGATATTGCTTTTGATCGTAATTATATTCGTCATCAGGTATTACCGATTCTCAAGAGACGTTGGCCTAGTGTGGTTCAAACAATGGCGCGATCCTCACAACATTGTTATTTTTCTAATCAACTGTTAGATCATTACTTAAGTCAGGACTTAATTCGATTAAAGCAGGGATGTCAGTTATCGGTTGATGGACTAAAATCAATGCCTAGTATTAAGCAGCATCCTTTATTACGAGCATGGCTGATTGAGCAAGACTGTCCTTTGCCTGATACTCATCAACTCAATACCATGATGACAGATGTAGTGTATGCAAAAAGAGATGCCATACCCTGTGTAAAATGGAAGGGTTACGAATTAAGACGTTATTGTGATTTGCTCTATGTGATGCCTAAATTAATGTGCTTTGATAGAGATATTGAGTATGTTTGGAATCTACAGGAAGATTTAGTGATAAAGCCACTTGGATTAACCTTGCAGGCGAAGTCCCAAGCAGTCCGAGATATTCAGCAAATTTATCAAATAAGTCAGGTAACTGTTCGTTTTCGACAAGGAGGTGAGCGATTACCGCTAAGAGGGTATCATCAAACGTTGAGTAAATATTTTCAGCAAGCGCGTATACCAACTTGGTTGAGGGATCGAATGCCTCTGTTATTCATGGGGGATGAATTGATCTTCGTTTGGTTAGAGGATTGGGAGTTGAGCCTCAGTTAGGGTTTATTCTCAAAAAGATGATAACATTAAGCACTTTTATATTAGGATGATGTCAATGCGAATGCGATTTTTAATTATTTTTTTGTTTTTTGCCTCAATTTTTATAATGACTGGCTGTGATAAACAGCCAAAATCTCAGTCAACCAATTCGGCAATTTTACCCAACCCTTCTGATCAATCTGCTGCATTATACATCAAGGCTAATGCGCAAGGTAGGCAGGATTTGCCCTTTGCAACCTACATTTATCCTGTTGAAAAATCCTTGCAAGCAGTCAATAAGGAAATTGCTATCATGATTAAACGACCTGACTACAATGGTTGTATTTATCATGAGTTCCAGCAAGGTAAAGCGATTATGTGTCCCTTATATAATCAGGATTAGCCATTGTTTTCAGTTAAGTTTCGTTGAATTTCGTCAATGAGATGAATGGCACAGTCTCAAGCGCTAACTGAATTACCGGCCTTATAAAATATTCTTAAGATAGCTCTTGGGGAGAGAAAAATTCTATTTTCCCCAAAAAAATAAAGCCAAAATAGGCAACAACTCTTCAGAATTACGTTGTGATCATCATCATTTTTCAATGATCAAGCGTTAGATTTAGTGTACCACTTGATAATTGTCTGAGAATCCGTATCAACCGAATGAACTAGCCCATGAGTCTTCGCTAAAAATTCACGAACGTAGTCTTGTTCCATTCGCTTATCCCAGGATTCGATATTTTCCACAACAAACCTAGCAATAATATCACTATTGTCTGAACTTGAGGTTACAATCGCAAAGGTTTCTATGTAAGGATCTTTTTCTATAGCGTCGAAATATTCGGACAGAAGGTCTAAAAATTTTTCGCTGCAGTTTGACTCTAAATGAAATTTCCTTTCTATAATAATCATGACTTCACTCCCATAAACAATTTTCATATTAAATTATAGACTAAATTTTGGGTAAAGCCTTATGGAGGTTTACAACCATCTGAATTAAATGGTTTTTTTATCAAAAGATTTTGATTGTCTCGTATCGGTATTGCGGTGTGGGTGCGGTTTAACGCTTTGCTTCCTCTGGGATAATTGGTACTATCTGGCGTTTATATCTACAAGCAGATTTTTATGCCCTCATCAGACAAGCTCGAAGATGTGCAGTTAGCACATATCCGTAATTTCTCTATCATTGCTCATATTGATCATGGCAAATCCACTCTAGCAGATCGATTTATTCAATACTGTGGTGGCCTAGAGCAACGTGAAATGAAGCAGCAAGTGTTGGATTCTATGGATATTGAGCGAGAGCGTGGGATTACTATTAAAGCCCAGAGTGTGACTTTGTATTTCGAAGCCGAAGATGGCGTGCGTTATCAGCTTAATTTCATCGATACACCTGGACACGTGGATTTTGCTTATGAGGTTTCACGTTCACTAGCTGCCTGCGAGGGTGCTTTGTTAGTGGTTGATGCAGCGCAAGGTGTGGAAGCTCAGACGGTTGCTACCTGCTATACAGCGATTGATCATGGTTTGGAAGTATTACCTGTATTGAATAAGGTCGATCTCCCTCAAGCTGATCCCGATAAAGTCATACAAGAAATCGAAGATGTTATTGGAATCGATGCGATGCACGCAATTCCTATTAGTGCTAAAGAGGGAAAAGGCGTACCTGAGTTACTACAGCAGCTAGTCAATACTATTCCCCCTCCAGTCGGCCAACTGGAGGCCCCTTTACAAGCACTGATTATTGATTCTTGGTTTGATAGTTATTTGGGAGTGGTCTCTTTAGTTCGTATTAAGCAAGGATCACTAAAAAAAGGACAAAAAATAGAAGTGATGTCAACCAAGGGTCAGCATGTGGTTGATGATATCGGCATCTTTACCCCAAAACGTTATTCAACGGGGCACTTAAGTGTCGGTGAAGTGGGTTTTATAGTTGCTGGTATTAAGGATATTTTTGGTGCACCAGTGGGTGATACACTAACACTAGCTAAAGGTGGGGCTAATGAGCCATTACCTGGTTTCCAAAAGGTTAAGCCTCAGGTATTTGCAGGAGTATTTCCTGTTAGCTCAGACGATTTTGAAAGTTTTCGAGAAGCTCTTGCTAAATTAACATTGAATGATGCTGCATTATACTACGAGCCAGAGTCCTCTGATGCGTTAGGGTTCGGTTTTCGGATCGGTTTTCTAGGCATGCTCCATATGGAAATTGTTCAGGAGCGTTTGGAGCGTGAGTATCAATTAGATTTGATTACCACAGCGCCGACGGTTGTTTATCAGGTGCAAACTAAAAGTGGTGAGATTGTCATGGTAGATAATCCAAGTTCGTTACCTGAACCAAACGCAATTGACTCGATCAATGAACCTATCGTTGAAGCAAAGATATTGGTGCCTCAGGAATATCTTGGTAGTGTGATGACATTATGTATCGAGCGACGAGGAGTGCAAACAGCTTTAAATTATATGACTAATCAGGTATCTGTGACGTTTGAAATCCCAATGAGTGACGTTATTTTAGATTTTTTTGATCGCTTGAAATCTGTAAGTCGTGGCTATGCATCGCTTGATTATAGTTTTGTGCGTTTTCAATCAGCAGATTTAGTGAAGCTAGATATCCTTATTAACAGCGAAAAAGTAGATGCTTTGGCGATGATTGTGCATCGTGATTTATCCGCATCACGCGGTCGACAGATTGCTGAAAAATTAAAAGAATTGATTCCTCGCCAAATGTTTGATGTGGCAATTCAGGCTGCTTTAGGTGGAAAAGTAATAGCACGTACAACGGTAAAAGCTTTGCGTAAAAATGTAACTGCCAAGTGCTATGGTGGTGATATTTCCCGGAAGAGAAAGTTACTTGAAAAGCAAAAGAAAGGGAAAAAACGTATGAAGCAGGTAGGGAAAGTTTCGATTCCACAAGAGGCTTTTCTTGCTGTGCTAAAGGTTGATAATTAGTGGGTCATTTATGAGTGCATTACAAGAGTGTCAACGAATATTGGGCTACCAGTTTAGTGATGTTTCGCTATTAAAGAATGCGCTGCGACATAGATCTGTGGGTCCTGGTAATAATGAGCGTCTAGAGTTTTTAGGTGATTCTGTATTAAGTATTATTATTACCCATGATCTCTACGAGCAATACCCGACACGTCGAGAAGGAGACTTGAGTCGTTTAAGGTCTATGTTGGTTAACGGGCAAGTATTGAGTGAATTAGCAACAGCATTATCTTTACATCGATTTCTGGAAATGGGATCCGGAGAGGAAAAAACTCGTTCGGAGCGTAAGGTGTCTATTCTTGCGGATGCTATGGAGGCCGTGATTGGTGCTATCTACTTAGATGCTGGTTTATCAACCTGTAGTGAGAAAGTTTTACTTTGGTATCAGCTATACGTAAAGGATGTTGCAAAGCTTGCTCCGAAAAAAGATGCTAAAACTTTACTGCAAGAATGGTGTCAGTCTCATCAAAAGCCACTGCCATACTATGATAGTGAAGTATCGGGACCTGCGCATGAACAACTCTTCACAGTAGTGTGTACTGTAGTGGGCATTGACCACTCTGTTACAGCAACTGGATTGAGTCGAAGAAAGGCCGAACAACTGGCGGCGCAAAAATTTTGGGAGTGGTTACGTGAGTCATGAAGTAGAACGTTCGGGTGTAGTGGCGATTATTGGTAGGCCTAATGTTGGTAAATCAACATTGCAAAATCGTATTTTGGGTAGAAAACTAAGTATTACATCGCGTAAACCGCAGACCACTCGTCAGCGTATCATTGGGATTAAAACTGAAGCTGGGAATCAGGTAGTCTATGTGGATACCCCTGGATTGCACTCTGGTCAGAAAAAAGCGTTAAATCGCTATATGAATCGTGTTGCCAGGTCAACTTTGCAAGAAGTTGATTTAGTTGTTTTTATGGTGCAAGCATTACAGTGGACATCTCAGGATAGAGTAATACTCTCATACTTAGAGGAAGTGAATATTCCTGTCTTATTAGTGGTGAACAAAATTGACTTAGTAAAGAATAAAATGGAATTATTACCCTTTATGGAAAAAGTTTCAGATTTATATTCGTTCAGCCAAATTATTCCTTTATCAGCTAAGCAAGCAATGCAAACCGATGTGTTTGAGCAAGCTGTACTTAGTCAGCTGTCTCCTGGTCCGCTCTTATATCCAGCAGAACAGGTTACTGATCGTAGTGATCGCTTTTTAATAACTGAATTTGTTCGAGAAAAGTTGACTCGACAGCTTGGTGAGGAATTACCATATTCGCTGGCTGTAACTATCGATGTGATGGAAGAAGATGATGATATTCTTCGAATTGCTTGTGTGATTTGGGTTGAAAAGTCGAGTCAAAAGATGATTGTTATTGGTCATAAGGGGGAGCGAATTAAGCTAGTTGGTATGACTGCTCGAGAAGATCTAGAACGTTATTTCGATAAAAAAGTCTTTTTGCAATTATGGGTGAAGATCAAGTCTGGTTGGGTTGATGATGCAAAATCATTAACAGATTTTGGTTATACAGATTAGTTGAGTAGTCAGTGTCATGGAGTTACAGTCTGCCTTCGTGTTACATACGCGACCTTATAGGGATACTAGCTTGCTAGTTGATTTATTTACGGCAGAAGCTGGATTGGTTACGGTTGTTGCAAGAAGTGCTCGTGGATTAAAATCACGTTTTCAGGGGCAGCTGCAATTATTCAAACCCTTGTGGGTCGCATGGACTGGACGCAACGAGCTAAAGACTTTAGTTCGTGTGGAGGCCAATGCTCAGCCTTATATGCTGCCGGGACAGGCTTTACTATGTGGGTTTTATGTTAATGAGCTATTGCTAAGATTGCTCGATCGTCAAGAGGCGTTAGTAAGCCTATTTACCGCATACAAAAATGTCCTCGAAGAACTTGTGACTAGTGATTCTAATTTTGTATGTTTGCGTTATTTTGAGATTCAGTTGCTGGAGGAGGTAGGTTATGGGTTACCATTTTATGTTGATGCTAAGTCTGGTGATTCGATTGAAAAGGATAAGGTTTATTTTTATGAACATCAGTCTGGTTTTTGTGAAGAGATTTATGGGTCTGGTCCGGCTGTTCGAGGTGCTACTTTATATGAGTTAAGGGCTAAGTCTTTAAATGATACTGCTGGCATTAATGAGGCAAAATTATTAATGCGTTATATTTTATCTTTTTACTTAGGAGGAAAGTCGTTAAAGAGTCGAGAAATGTTTACTTAGAGTTACTGGAATAAAAAAACGCCATTGAGAGTACAATGGCGTTTGAGTTTTTTGCTATTCTGGGACTATTTTTTAGCCTTTGCAGGACGCCCACGTTTTTTGCTAGCTGGTTTTTTCTTTTTAGCAACGGTTTTTTTCTTTTTAACTGTTGCTTTTTTCTTTTTAGCGACGGTTTTTTTCTTTTTAACTGTCGCTTTTTTCTTTTTAACAGTCGCTTTTTTCTTTTTAGCAGTCGCTTTTTTCTTTTTGGCGACGGTCTTTTTCTTTTTAACAGTTGCTTTTTTCTTCTTGGCAACTGTTTTTTTCTTTTTAGTTGCGACTTTTTTCTTTTTAGCAACTACTTTTTTCTTCTTAGTAACGGCTTTCTTCTTTTTAACAACCGCTTTTTTCTTTTTTACAACCGCCTTTTTTTTCTTAACTGGCATGATATATCTCCCTGAATTGTGTTAAACAACAACAGTTTATATTAAAAAGTACTAATATTAAACAGTTTGACGTGAATTTTTTTTAGTTTTCATGTTTTTTTGAGACCGTGATTTTTTTTAACTTATTAATTACCTCAGTTCCCCTATGTTACATGGCTTTTTAATTTCAACGGTTGCCTTGATTTTTTTTTAGAAAAAGTTTTTTAGTTATGTGAATGTTAATTTTTTTTGTTTTTTGTACCTGAATTGTATTTATGAATGCTTTTTTATTTTCTAGGTTAGTACATGTTGTTATAATCTCATGAAAATTTATCGAGGTTTGGCTATTATGCATGTTCCACATAATGTTATTTTTTTTGTTTATTTGATTTTCTTAGGCGCTGCAACTTTCGGGGCTCTAGTTTTATTTGCTCGGCAGACTCTACTTATTGCATATATTTTTTCAGGCATGCTTTTCGGTCCTTTCGGTTTAAAGCTGATTCCTAATGTTGAAGTGGTACACAGTATTGGTGATGTCGGTATTTTATTTTTGCTTTTTTTACTCGGTCTACACCTTCCTCCCCAAAAGCTTATTCACATGCTAAGAAAAATAAGTTGGGTCGGTATGGCAAGTTCCATTGTTTTTTTTCTTTTTGGGTTTATCTTGTCGTGGATTTTTAATTTCAAGGTAAATGATTGTATTTTGGTTGGGTTAGGCTTGATGTTTTCAAGTACCATAATTGGTATTAAGTTATTACCAACCACCGTATTACATCACCAACACACAGGAGAATTGATGATTAGCGTTCTACTCTGGCAAGATATCCTAGCCATTGTTGTTATGATTCTGATTCGTGCTTTCGATACGGGTGGTCATGCTTCAAAAGAAGTTGTCTTAGTTTTGATAGGATTTCCTTCTGTCTTATTAATGGTATATGTTTCTAGCCGTTGGTTGCTCATTCCATTATTAGCAAGGTTCAGTCGAATCAAAGAATATGTTTTTTTGTTAGCTATTGCCTGGTGCTTGAGTATCGCAGAGTTATCGACGCTACTAGGTTTATCTAGTGAAGTAGGCGCGTTTATTGCTGGAGTAAGCTTAGCGATGAGCCCTATTGCTCTCTATATTGCTGAAAGCTTGAAGCCGCTTCGTGATTTTTTTCTTGTCTTATTTTTCTTTGCAGTTGGGGCGAATTTTGATTGGCATTATTTGCCTGTCATTATCGTACCTGCATTACTTATTGCTATCGGAGTTTTGATCATCAAACCTTTTATTTATCGTTGGCTATTATCTTCTGTTGAAGAAACAAAAGAAGTTGCCTGGGAAGTTGGGGTTCGTTTAGGTCAGGTCAGTGAGTTTGCTTTGATTATCGCTTTTATGGCATTGTCTTCTCAATTAATGACTGTACAGGCAAGCTACTTGATACAGGCCGCTTTCATAATATCATCAGTCTTATCTGGTTACTGGGTTGTCTTAAAGTACCCAAGTCCAGTCGCTATGAATGAGCGTTTACGACGCGACTAATCATGGATGCTTTTTATGAGGGTTGTGTTATGCTGACCCACAAATAACGTTACTGTACTGGGGTCTTGATATGTCTGTCATCATTTTGCTTCTGTGTGTTTTTGTACAAAGGTATCTATGTTTTTACAGTCAGTCTTGTCAGTTTGACTGGGTTTCACCTTTTTATCGTTTTTTAAGTCATCGTTTCTATCAGCAAATGTCGTCAATTCCTCTTCTAGGTTTGTCTCTGTTGATTTTACCACCTTTACTTTTAGTTTTAGTTGTTTTTAATTTATTCGAGCACATTTTTGGAATTACAGGATATTGGATTTTATCATTAGTATGGTGTTGGTACTGCTTAAACGTATTTAACTTATCAGCGCGATTAGAGGGCGCGTCTACGCTAGCCGAGGTGTCTGCATTATACTTCCAGCAGGTTTTTGCAGTCATCTTCTGGTTCCTTTTGGGCCCACTATGGTTGGCTCTTTATGTTGCTACCAAGGAAGTGTCTCATTATGGCTCGCGTCGCGATGAGCCATTAGCCCTATTTTCTTATGCCCAGTTGATGTTATCCGTCATGGACTGGTTGCCAGTACGCTTATTTGGGTTAAGTTTAGCCTTGATTTCACATTTTACCCAGTTGTTGAGGTTATGGGTTTCTAGTTTGTCTTGCTCGCTGTCCCAAACCATTAACTTAGTGCCTGAGTGGGTCGAGGTTGCGGTAGAAACCTTGGATGAGTCGATGTCATTGGGCGATCGTTTGAAGGCGCTCATGGAGTATTCGTTAGCGGTCTGGTTAGTGATAGCACTTGTCTTAGCGGTAGTGTCATTCTTTTAGATAGTTTTCTGAACAGCTCTACGAACTTTTTGTCTTAATGCGTTGTTTCCTTTTATTGATGCGTGATAGTATTCGCGAGTCGTTGCTTTATGGAAAGGCATCGCTCTTAATGATTTGTCTATTTTATGTGCGCCACAGCGAATTTGCTGTGTGCCCGGTAAAGGTTTTAGTATGACATCAAATAAACAGTCTGTTTCTCAAGATTTAAATCCCCAGGAAGTGCAAGAGTGGCGTGAGGCACTTGATGTACTTGTTGCCTATAACGACAAAGGTTATGCCACTGAGGTGCTTGAGGCTCTAATGGCTCATGCCAAGCATTTAGGATTAGCCGTATCATCCTCAATGGATGCTGGGTACACGAATACTTTGCCTGAGGCGCTAGATCAGTTACCTGAAAATGCAGAGTTAGTTGATCAGTTGATTGCATACAATCTCTGGAACGTAATAGCCATGGTAATGAGAGGCCAAAAGGTTGCTAGCGAGCTGGGTGGTCACTTAAGTACTTATGCCTCTGCTTCATACCTTTACGAGGTAGCTTTTAATTACTTTTTAAAAGGCCATCAACATCCAGATGGCCATGATTTAGTCTATTATCAGGGGCACTCATCACCGGGTATTTACGCTCGAGCCTTCCAAGAAGGTCGCTTAAGTGAAGATCACTTAAACGGCTTTCGCCAAGAAATTTTTCGCCCAGGAGTGTCCTCATACCCACATCCGTGGTTGATGCCTGACTTCTGGGAATTTCCATCCGTATCTTTAGGGCTTTCACCTCTAATGGCTATTTACCAGGCCCAATTTTTACAGTACATGCAGTTGCGTGGATTAGCACAAACACAAAATCGTAATGTTTGGTTGTTTTGTGGCGATGGTGAAATGGATGAAACGGATTCCTTAGGGGCGCTGAAGATAGCCAGTCGTTATCGTTTAGACAATCTCATTTTCGTGGTGAATTGTAATCTTCAACGTTTGGACGGATTATCCTTCAGTAGTGGTAGTGTCGTTCGTGAACTAGCTAACATTTTTTCAGGCTCTGGTTGGAATGTCATAAAAGTCGTTTGGGCGCGAGGCTGGGATGATTTGTTTGCTCGTGATTCCGAGGGGTTGTTAGCCAAACGCTTGGGTGAAATCATAGATGGCGAGTATCAGACATTTACTGTTAAGGGCGGCGCGTACATGCGAGAGCATCTGTTTGGTACTTCTCCTCATCTCCTAGCCCTGGTAGAGCACCTATCCGATAGTGACTTGGAGGGTCTAATGCCAGGTGGGCATGATGTTGCGAAGATGTTTACTGCGTACAGCAGTGCTTTGAATCACAAAGGACAGCCTTCAGTTATTTTGGCACATACTATCAAAGGATACGGGTTAGAAGGAGCTGCCGGTAAAAATGTCGCACACAATACTAAAAAACTATCGCCTGAAGCTTGCGTTAGTTTTGCTAAAAAAATGGACTTGCCTCTATCAGATGAGGCTATTGAATCACTAGAGTTTTTGCGCTTGGATCCTCAATCACCAGCTGCGAAATTTATGGCGCAGCAGCGCGAACAGTTGGGTGGTCCATTACCGATGAGGCAGGTTTCGAGCCCCTCATTAAACGTACCAGACTTATCAGCCTTTGATAAAATACTCCTTGGCAGTGGTGATCGTGAGATGTCGACGACAATGGCATTGAATCGTATTATGGCAGTGCTCTTAAAGGATGCTGAGTTTAAGCAAAGAATTGTGCCTATCTTTTCTGATGAAGCTAGAACTTTCGGTATGGAAGGTTTATTTCGTCAACTTGGTATCTATAACCCATTAGGTCAGGTCTACGAGCCTGAAGATCGTGACCAGTTAATGTACTATAAAGAAGACCAGAAGGGGCAGTTGTTTCAACAAGGAATTACCGAATCAGGATGCATGGCGAGTTGGATTGCAGTAGGCACATCCTACGCAACAACTGGTGTGCCGATGGTCCCATTCTTCGTTTACTATTCGATGTTTGGTTACCAGCGTATTGGTGATCTAATTTGGGCTGCTGGCGATAATCGTGCGCGAGGCTTTGTGGTTGGTGGCACGGCTGGCCGAACCACTCTGGCAGGTGAAGGTTTACAGCATCAAGATGGGCATAACTTGATTATGTTTGGTATGGTGCCAAACTGTATGAGCTACGATCCAACATTCAGTTATGAGATGGCGGTTATTATTCAGCACGGCCTGAAGCGCATGTATCAGGATCAAGATGATGTATTCTTTTATATCACCGCAATGAACGAGAACTACACGCATCCTGCGATGCCAGAGGGTGTTGAATCAGGTATCATTGAGGGGATGTATCTCTTTCAGTCCTCCAGTCATGAGAGTGAAACAACTGTGCAGCTACTGGGTTCTGGAGCTATTCTTCGTGAAGTCATTAAAGCAGCTCGCATACTGGAAGAGCAGTACCATGTTGCATCCAACATTTGGAGTGTGACTAGTTTTAATGAATTACGAAAAGATTCCGAATCTGTGCAGCGAGATCACCGGTTACATCCTGGGCAATCAACACGCCAAAGTATTGTTCAACGTAATTTTGAACATTGCACAGGGCCTTTCATAGCAGCGACGGATTATATGAAGCTCAACGCAGAGCAAATTCGTCATGATGTACCCGGTCAATACGTGGTTCTAGGTACGGATGGTTATGGTCGTAGTGACACTCGTGAAGCGCTGAGAGATTTTTTTGAAGTGAATGCCAATATGATTGTTTATACCACACTGGTGGCGTTAGCTAAGGAAGGGCATTTTTCTAGCGATCAAATACAGCAGGCTCAGCATACTTTGAATATTGACGTTGACCGTATCGAACCTGTTTTACAGTGAATGAGAGAGTAAGGAGTAGAGTTTGGCTTCAATAGAAACCGTATTAGTACCAGATATTGGTGGTGCAACCGATGTTGATGTAATCGAAGTCCTGGTGAGTGTCGGCGATACTGTCGCTGTAGATGACGCCTTAGTGACATTGGAGAGTGATAAAGCCTCGATGGAGGTCCCTTCTCCTGTTGCTGGAACGATTGAGAGTATCGCTGTATCTGTCGGTGATAAGTTATCTGAGGGCGGTTTAGTTCTGACAGTCGCTACAGGCGCTACTTCGAACGTTATCGTTGATGATAGTTCAAACGCTGTTAAGGAATCTGACCTCTCATCGACTGGGGTGCAGCCTATTATTATTCCTGATATTGGCGGCGCTGATGCAGTGGATATTATCGAAATCTCTGTCACTGTTGGTGATAGTGTTGCGCTTGATGATCCATTGATGACACTAGAGAGTGACAAAGCCTCTATGGAAGTACCGTCCCCGTTAGCTGGACAAATTGTTGAGTTAACAGTTGCCGTTGGTGATAAAGTTTCAGAAGGCGATGTGATTGGTCAAATAAAAACGATATCTGCTTCTCCTCAGCAGAATAAAAAAACTTCATCAGCACCCATGCCACCATCAACCTCTATGGCATCTAAACCTGACACGACAAGATTAGATCCAACTCCGGTTTCTCAACAACACGGTTTGTACATAGGTCCCGCAGTTCGTCGATTGGCACGTGAATTTGGTGTGGATATTTCAAAGGTGAGAGGTACGGGTCAAAAAGGGCGAATCACAAAAGTCGATTTGCAAGAATATGTTAAGCAGCAGTTACAAGGTGGTAGTAAAGGTGGGACTGGTTTTGATTGGCCAGAATTACCAAAAATTGATTTCTCTAAGTTTGGTGAGGTGACCCAGTCACCGTTATCAAAAATTAAGAAAATCTCTGGTTCATTCTTGCATCGTAACTGGGTATCTATTCCCCATGTCACGCAATTTGAAGAAGTGGATATCACGGATATGGAGGCTTTTCGTCAGCGCCATAAAGTTGAAGCCGCTCAATCTGGAATCAAGTTAACACCGATAGTTTTTGTTATGAAAGCTTTGGTTGCTTCTTTGAAAGCGTATCCCTCATTCAATGCCTCTCTATCACCAGACGGGCAATCCTTGATAGTCAAACACTTTTACAATATCGGTGTGGCGGTAGACACGCCTAACGGTTTGGTTGTTCCAGTTCTCAAAGATGTCGACTCAAAGGGAGCTTTGGAGTTAGCTAAGGAGCTGGGTGATATTAGTTTAAAAGCTCGCGAGAAGGGTTTAACACCTGCAGAAATGCAAGGTGGCTGTATGAGTATATCCAGTTTAGGTGGTATTGGTGGTACAGCGTTTACACCCATTATAAATGCTCCTGAGGTTGCTATTTTAGGATTGTCTCGCTCCTATCAAAAACCGGTCTATAACAAGAACAGTCAGACATTTGAGCCACGTTTAACGATGCCTGTAAGTTTATCGTATGATCACCGCGTTATCGACGGGGCTGAGGCAGCACGTTTTATCGTTCATTTCGCCAGCCGTCTAGCTGATATTGAAACATTAATTCTGTAGGGGAAAATCATGACACAAGTAATTGAGACCGACGTAGTGGTTTTGGGGAGTGGTCCAGGAGGTTACTCTGCGGCTTACCGTGCTGCAGATCTGGGCTTAGAAGTTGCAATGATTGAGCGATATAGTCAAATTGGTGGCGTGTGTTTAAATGTTGGTTGTATTCCTTCAAAAGCTTTATTGCATGTCGCTAAAGTTTTAGCTGATGCTAAAGATGCAAGCGTTAGTGGTGTAAAGTTCTCTGATCCTGAGATTGATGTCGACCAGCTTAAGTCTTGGAAAGATGGCGTTGTTAATAAGCTAACAGGTGGTTTGACCATGATGGCTAAACAGCGAAAAGTAAATGTTATTCATGGTTATGGCGAGTTTGCAGATGCCAATACAATTACTGTTGTTGGCGATTCTGATGAACCAACTACGATAAAATTTAAACACTGTATTATCGCAGCTGGTTCTAAGCCGATTAAATTACCATTTATCCCGGATGACCCTCGTATTTTTGATTCCACGGGAGCTTTACAGCTCGAGCATACACAAGGTGATATGTTGGTGCTCGGTGGCGGTATTATTGGTCTTGAGATGGCCACGGTGTATAGCTCTCTGGGTGCTAACATATCTGTCGTTGAAATGTTGAATCAGTTAATGCCTGGGGCAGATAAAGACCTTGTTGCTCCTTATCACAAACGTATCGCAAAAGAGTATGAAGCTATCATGCTGGAAACATCAGTGACTCAAGTAGAGGCAAAAGAGGATGGTCTATGGGTTACCTTCGAGGGTAAGCAGGCTCCAGAGACTAATCCAAAACGTTTTGATTCTATTCTTTGCTCTGTCGGTCGTAAGCCAAATGGTGCATTGATCGGAGCTGATAAGGCCGGTGTAAACGTTGATGAACGTGGATTTATCGCGGTTGATAAACAAATGCGCACGAACATTCCACATATCTTCGCTATTGGTGATATTGTTGGTAACCCAATGCTGGCACATAAGGCATCCCATGAGGGTCGATTAGCTGCTGAAGTCATAAGTGGTAAGAAGCACTATTTTGATGCTAAGTGTATTCCAAGTGTTGCTTATACCGACCCTGAAATCGCTTGGGTTGGTATCACTGAACAGCAGGCTAAGGAGCAAAATATTGCTTATGAAAAAGGTGTATTTCCTTGGATGGCATCCGGTCGTGCTTTGGCTATGGAGCGCACTGAGGGGATGACTAAGGTTCTCTTTGATGAGCATCATCGCATTATTGGTGGTGGAGTGGTTGGCCTTAGTGCAGGAGATTTGATCGCAGAGATTGGTTTAGCTATCGAAATGGGCTGCGATGCAGAGGATATTGCGTTGACGATTCATCCTCACCCTACGTTAAGTGAATCTGTGATGATGGCAACTGAAGTCTTTGAAGGAACTATTACGGACTTGTATATTCCTAAAAAGAAAAAGTAATTAAGTGTAGTTATCTGTAATCGATGACAAGGGTTGACCTTTTGCGCGTATGAGAATGAGCTATACAAACGTATAGTTTTAAATCCCTGATGTCTGGAGTTAGTTATGCATAAGCATGTGCTTTATTGTGCAGATCAAAATTATTTCCCTTATGTGATGGTCTCGTTACGCTCTCTGCTGGTTAATAGCCAAAAGTCTAACGAGTTCTTTGTGCATTTTTTCGTGGACAATGATGACGCATCCTCTCATCCATGGTTCGTCAAACTACAATCTGAATTTGTTTTTCAATGTCATTTTTATAATCTATCTAATTTTGATGCTTTATCTGCTGTGAGTCATCAAGGCTACTATAGCCCTTATGCTTGTGCACGTTTGTTTCTTCATGAGTTGCTTCCTGATCACGTGAATAAGGTCCTTTATCTTGATGTGGATACCTTAGTTTTGCGAGACCTTGAGTCGTTATTCCAGCTAAATATTGATGAGTACCCAATCGCTGCTGTTCAAGACTTGTCTTCTCCTAAGCGAATCACTAATCGAAGGCATCTAGGCTTGGATGAGGAGTTTTATATTAACTCTGGTGTGATGATGATCAATCTTAATCATTGGCGTCAGTGTCATATTAGCCAACTTTGGATGGACTTTATTGATCGTGATACAACAAAACAATACAGTCGAATGATGGATCAAGATTTCCTAAATGCAGTATTCGGTAGACAAATTCAAACACTACCGCCGATTTATAATGCATTCACCCTGGTTAAGCCAATATATGAAGCCTCTGGATATACCGTATTTAATCAGCGTCATTATGCAGAATTTTTATCAACTCGTGATTTAGAAGATGAGTGTGTTATTCGTCACTTCGTTGGTAAGTATAAACCTTGGCAGTTTAAGCGTATCCTGATGTCCTTTAAGGGTAATTGTTTGGATACTATTCGTCATTTAAGATTATGGTACTCCTATCAGAGCTTTTTTATGTCAAAGAAGGATCGTATTACTTTTAACAAGCATGTTATTTTTTCTCTACCATATCGTGCTATAGCCTCTGTGATGAGTCCAACCATTATGTTTTTCAAAAGAAAGCGTATTAAGAAGTCTAGTCAAAATATTCTTGATACATCGACTCCATAATAGACCAACGTAACATATATTGTTGTGGAATTAAGCTATCGTTAGTCTATCCCTAGCGAGCTAATTTTTTTGCTACTGCACACTTATCTATGCCATACTCTTATCTCTGTTTTTGTTTTTCAATTAAAAGGAGATAAGGATGTTATTCAGGAAGTTTTTAGTATTAGCGTGTGCATTGGTCGCTACAATTGGTTTGAGCGGTTGCGATCAAGGTTCTTCTTCTGACACAGCTCCCGCCCCAGAGGCTCAATCAGCTGAAGTCGCAACTCCTGCTGTTGATTCAGACGCTGATTCAGACTCAGATGCTGATTCAGACTCAGATGCTGATTCAGACTCAGATGATGATTCAGACTCAGATGATGACTAATAATATAGTTTTTCAATCAGCTTTAAGCCGATTGTTACTAAAGCCCGACCTCAGAGTCGGGTTTTTTTATAGCTACGATACCCCTTGACGTGAATTAGGGTAACGATATTATGATCATCGTGATAATCTAGCTAACCATAGTCGCTGATTTATTTAAATGCAGCAAAAAATCCCGTTTCTGCAATATGAGCTTTCCAGGCTTGTTCGTAATAGCGATAGAGTTCGTCACTGATGTTAAAGCCTTGATGTCGAAGTAACTCTGCTCCCTGGTGGCTTTGGTAGAGTGTTTTGAGTTTTTTAGTTAGTTGTTGATCTTTCCCGGTATATACTAAGACTAACCGTCGGGCTTCCTCCATAAAAGGGGCTGTTTGTTCATTTTCAGCCGGCACATGGTTTATCCTTAAGGTGTTTAGTCCATTAAACACCGCTTCCCATCGTTCTCCGTATTCCTCAGCTTCTTCATGCTTGATGATGTTGTCTTTAATGGTGTTCATTTCCTGACGAGTAAATATTTTTTCTATCATTGATCCGTCTCCATGGTTAATTATCATCCATATCTAATTGCTGACTATACTGCATTGATTGAGTTAATTTATGAAAAAAATGTCATCATGCTACTATCATAAATTTGGAAAAATATTTTTCATCATAGAGAGTATTAGCGAGCAGTAAGTTGTATATTTTCTCCATGTCATAGATTAACCAGGCCTGGCTAATTTAATAAAGCTAATGTGATATTAAGTACCATCGCAAAGCTGACCCAGGCAGTATAAGGCAATAGTAGATAGGTGACACAGCGATGTGATGGTGCAGCACGAACTAGTAAAATAATTAAGCAAATCCAGAGTAGAGATATGGTAGCTGCTGCTAGACTGATCTGATGAAAGCCAAAAAAGATGGGAGACCAGATCAGATTTAGGATGAACTGTATCACAAATAATTTAAATAGAAGGCTAGCTTGATTTCTTTGGGACCACAGGTAGCCTGCAGTAACACCTATCATAATATAGAGTAGAGTCCATACTGGGCCAAACAGCCAAGAGGGGGGAGTAAAGCTAGGTTGTTGGAGTTCTTGGTACCAGGTATTTGGTCCGCTACCTGAGAAATATCCGGATAACATACCCAGCAGTAAGCAAACGATGATACCAATGACATAGTTTGGCCATTTTTTAGTCCGATTGGATTCATAAGTTGCCATAATTAATTTTACCTTAATAGAAACCAATCTTATTTTACAAATAAACTATATCAAATAACAATCATATTAGTGATTGTTCATATGTCAGCTTGCTCAGTTCACGCTGGTTGGGACACAGTGTTATAGAGTGAGAACGATGACGCCACAGAAAGATTATAATACCGATCACTTTGCTGGATGGCTCTTAATTACTAACCTTGAGTTGTTTCTCGCAGTGGATAATTTAGAGAATACTGGTGATTCGTTACAAGACACTATTTTGGGTAAGCTTGTCGCTGCAGGTTATTATGGTCGAGTCTATGTTGATGATCAAAATTCTCGGGCCTATAAAATTGTACAATGCTCATCGGATGGTGATCAGGAGCGCATTGACAAGGAGGTGGGTCAACTAAAGGCATTAGGACAGTTGCGTGATATACCGATAGAAAAACAGGCTTATGTATCGACACTTCAAGGGGAGAGTGTTTTTGCAATGCAAACACTGTCTGCATTGAATGCTGTTCGATCTGATTTGTTCGAATATTTGCAGTTTTATAAGACGATAAGGCACTATAAGAACAGTCCGGAGTTGCGCATTATATTACTAATGTTTATATCACATATGTCTGATCTTATTACTCAGGTTGTCAGTGCAATGCAATTTGCCCATGGTAAATCGATTTTTCATGGCGATTTAAAGCCAGAAAATATTCTATTGTCCATATCATATGATGGCCGATTACAAGCTATGGTTTGTGATTGGGGTGGCGGTGATGATAAAACTACGGGTTATTTCTTCTGCCGAACAAAGCTCGATCATAAAGATGATGTGACTGATAAAGCTGTATCGAAGGCACAGGATGTGTATGGTTTTATAAGAACGCTTAAGGTAGATTGCTTCGTAGAGATATACCAATGCCTAAAAAAATCGATACGCGAGGCCTTGCCCTTATCCTTTCTTTTGAAAAAGTTACTCGAATGTAATGCAGTTAAACAAATGGGGGAGTTGGGCTTTCATACAGGATATCCACACATATTAGGAACATTTGATGATTTAATGCAGTCAATTAACGAACTGAATAGGGTTGATAGAGAAAATATGAGTTCTACGCTCAATAGTATCAAGAAATTACTCTCCACTAAACTGCATTCATCACATTCTAAAGCGGTTCAATTAGAATGGTTAACTCTGGCTGAATATTACTGGAGAATTAAGGCAGATTTAGATCCAGCTTATCTTACGAATGCTCTAAATGGTATCAGTGAATGGTGTGTAGAAAGTAACAGGGATGCTTCTATTCAGGATATCAAAGTATCGATTAGAGCTTATCAAGACCAGTCTAATTCAGCGTGGTCTTGTTGCTTTCGAGGCAAGATTGGACGAGAGCGTGCAGAGAAGTTACAGCAAGATATTGATAACTTAAAAACCGCATCAGGTGTTCATGAAGCAGTGAAGCGTACCTGTGAGTCATATACAGGTTTTTGGTCTGGATCATTGAAAAGTTATTTAGAAACAAAAGTGGTCCCAGTAGAGGCCAAGCCATTAAACTCTTCTTGTGTTTGAGTTTGTTAAAGTAGATATCGCTCTTTTTCTATCTCAAGGGCTAGCTATGCCAATGTGCATAATAGTTATAAAATTTGATTGTGCATATGAAGTCTTATTGGATTGCCCAAAAAGCATACCTAATCTTTATTGACTGCATTAAATACCTAGTAACTCTTTTGCTCCTGATTTTGTGACTTCTGTGATTGATGTTCCACCCATCAGTCGTGCTATTTCATTAACGCGTTGATCGATTTCTAGCTGCGTGATAGTGGCTGTTGTGGTGTGTGTATCTTTTTGTTTCGATACTAAGTAGTGATGTTGTGCGAGGGCTGCTACTTGGGGTAGATGTGTGATGCATAGTACTTGTGTCTGTCGGCCTAATTGTTGCAGAGCATTTCCAACGATAGATGCAGTCTTTCCACTAATGCCGGTATCAACTTCATCAAAAATCATCGTAGGTGTGTGTTGTTGGTCAGCCAATAGTATATGTAGAGCTAGACTGAGTCGTGATAATTCACCTCCTGAAGCAACCTGTTGAATGGCACCTTTAGGTGAACCAGGATTGGTGGATACGGTGAATACAATATTTTCGTGGCCATGAATACTGATCTTATCGGTATCTGTTTGTAGGTGGATCTGAAACTCTCCCCCTTCCATAGCTAATGTTTGCATGTGGGTTGTCATGGCTTTACTGAGTGTGTTGGCTGCGCTACGGCGTCGTTGGGTGAGTGTGTCAGCCAGTGTGTGATATTCCGTGGTAATAATATCTAGTGTTTTCATTAATTCACATAAGGTGTCATCGATATGTTCTAATTCATTGACCTTATGTTGGAGTGAGGCACGTACAGCATCTAATTGCTCAGGTGTTGTGTGATGTTTGCGTGCAAGTTCATGGATCCAGCTAAGTCGCTGGTCAAGCATATCGATTTCATCCACTGGGATATCGACGGATTGATAATATTGTTGAAGTTCTTGTATAGCCTCCTGTAAATGAATATTCGCTGTATTGAGAAGTGTCTGGATATTATCCATAGACTTATCTTGAAAGCTCAGTTGACTAAGGTGTTGTTGTGCTTGTTGAATTAAGCTGTCAGCAGCGTGTTCTTCATTTGTACTTGTTAGAGACAGTGCTTGTTGAATCGAACTTTTAATGTGTTTAGCTTGATGAAGTTTTTGATGTTGCTCAGATAATGTATTCCATTCGTTAATTTGCAAGTTTAATTGATCTAATTCATTGAGTTGATAGGTGAGGAGTTCTAGCTGTTGTTCGCGATTAGGAAGTTTGCTGTTGAGTAGTTCAATATCAGACTGAATGGCTAGCCAGCGTTGGTAAACAGAATGAAGACTATGGAGTATCTCTTTGTTCTGTGCATAGCTATCAACAGCCTGTCTTTGATAATCTGTTTTTAAAAGCGCGCGTTGTAATTGTTGACTGTGGATTTGTATCAAGAGAGGAGCAAGCTCACGTATCAAGTTGAGTGGGCAAGGCATTCCGTTGATGGTCGCTCGTGATCGACCTTCTGTAGTCAATGTTCGTTGTAATATGCATTGGTTGTCTTCAGTGTCAATATCATTATCAGCTAACCAGGTTTGTGCATCACTATTGTTACTAATATTGAATGTCGCTGTAATTGTTGCACGATCATGATTTGGTCGGATCATTTGGCCTTCTGCTCTGTGCCCAAGCGCGAGACACAGTGCATCAACCCACACGGATTTTCCTGCACCTGTCTCACCTGTGATAGCAATAAATCCGTTTTGACATTCGAGTGATAAAGAGTCAACAACCACAAAGTGTTTAATGTGAAGATGCTCAAGCATAATTATCTCCGAGACGCTTGTTTTTCCCAGCCTAGTTTGGTGCGTAATGTTTCAAAGTAGTTATAGTTACAGGGGTGAATCAGTTGTAATGTTTGTGAATGTTTTCTGATGTGTATCGTTGACCCAGGATCGACATTAATTCGAGAGATGCCGTCGTTGCAGAGACATGGAGATTTAGTATTGCTAGGCTCGATGTATAGTGAAATGTTTCCATTAGCTGGGATGACAATCGGACGACTGCTGAGCGTGTGTGGAAACATTGGAACTAGTACAGTGGCATCAAGTCCCGGTTGAACGATAGGCCCGCCACCGGATAGCGCATAGGCTGTTGAGCCAGTTGGTGTTGCACAAATCATACCATCAGCACACTGATGATAAAGTAGCTCATTGTTGACGCGCGTTTCGAACTCAATCATATGAGTGGTATCTGTCGGTGTCAGTACAAGGTCATTCAGAGCTAAAATAGGTCGCTCCTTTTGATTATTGATGGTTGCTGCTAAAAAAGACCGCGTTTCAGTTAAATACTGACCATGTAAAATATTGTTAATGTCATCCATCGCATTAGGCGAGATGTCTGTCAAAAAACCAAGTCTACCTCGGTTGATACCAAGAATAGGTATTTGATTGGTGAGTGCAGTGTGTGCCGCTGTGATCATACTACCATCACCACCAACAACGATGATTAAATCGATATTTTTTGGCAGGTTGTCTATCTCTGCTGTATCACGATGCGTAATGAAGTATCGAGTCGCTGTTCTCTCCTCAAAGGTAACTGAGACTGATAGCTCTTTGAGATGGTTGATAAGAAGATTGAGTGTATCAGAGACACCTTTCAGGCTAGACGTGCCGATGAGGAAGATATGTTGGAAGCGTTGTTGGGACATGATTATTGTCTTCATACAAAATAATTGATTTAAGAATATCATTATTCAATTGAGCTAGGTAGCGTTCTTTGGGATTCCATTATTTTGATATTCTGTCTTATTTTAAAAGGAGTCTGTTTTAGTCATATTTTCTCAATAAGGCATGGATGTTATCTCAATAGATAGCCTTTTTTTACAGGGTTACTGGGGTTGAATAATGGTAGGGAATAGCTATAGTACGAATTAACTAAAGAACGGCGTTTTATTCGGGAGAGCAAAATGAGTGAAGATCAAAAAGTAGATGCGGAAAATAAATGGCAGCAATTTGCTGAGCAACAGGAGCAACAGGAGCAAC
>DCQA01000028.1:46482-47181 GCA_002323325.1 Coxiellaceae bacterium UBA1530
AACAGGAGCAACAGGAGCAACAGGCAGAGGAGATACCATCAAATACGCTAGCAGAAGGGGATGATGAGCAGCTTTCTGAGGATACTAGTCCCAACGAGGCACTTGATGGCGAAAAGACTGCTTCTGGTGAGTTTTCCTCTGAGGCTATTTTTGGTGCTTTAGATTCTGAACGCACCGCTTTAAAGCGCGAAATTGAAAAATATAAAGACATTGCTATTCGCTCTGAAGCTGAAAAAGAGAATATCAAACGTCGTGCAGAGCGTGATGTGTCTAATGCGCATAAGTTTGCTAACGAAAAATTATTGAAAGAATTATTACCAGTTATTGATAGCTTAAACAGGGGAATTGCGGGTGTAAATGTCGATGATGAGCATTTAGCAACGATGTTAACCGGTATGGAGATGACTCGTGAGTTGTTGGAGAAAGCGCTCGGCCGCTTCGGTGTTGAAGTCTTAAATCCTGCTAAAGGTGATACTTTTGATCCAGCGTTACATGAGGCTATGAGCATGCAGCCGGATCCTGAGGTGGAATCGAATACGGTACTTCAGGTTCTAGAGAAGGGTTATCAGCTCAACGGGCGAGTTTTACGTGCAGCCATGGTGATTGTCGCTAGTTAAACAAAGCTATAAGGCTTTATTTAACTTATTGAAAATAATGAAAACGTTTGGCTAAATGTGGTACCACGTCCATGTGGCGAGT
>DCQA01000028.1:47493-47781 GCA_002323325.1 Coxiellaceae bacterium UBA1530
CCATGTGGCGAGTGGCCATCCGTGACCTCCAATGTAGACCGGGGGGCGTTTTTTTAATGTAAGAGTCAATCTCTTATCTTTGTAGGATATTGACCATTGGGTTTTTCTGAAAGTGTTGAATTAATTCTGTTTCATCTCTTGAAATCTACTCATAGACCCCCATCTATCCATTATAGAACAATGACCTTGAATGGCGTTGATAATTTTTTTATTTAATAACAATGAGTTAGAATAACTGGAGAAGTGTCATGGGAAAAGTAATCGGTATAGACTTAGGAACAACAAATT
>DCQA01000028.1:48100-48658 GCA_002323325.1 Coxiellaceae bacterium UBA1530
TTCTTGTGTTGCTATCATGGAAGGTGGCGAACGTCGTGTCATAGAAAATGCTGAAGGTGCGCGCACAACGCCATCTATCATTGCGTATACGAAAGATGGTGAGATTTTAGTGGGTGCTCCAGCAAAGCGCCAAGCTGTTACTAATCCAGATAACACCTTGTTCGCAATTAAACGCCTGATTGGCCGTCGCTTTGATGATAAGGTTGTTCAAAAAGATATCAAAATGGTTCCCTATAAAATTGTTAAAGCAGATAATGGCGACGCATGGGTGGAGGCAAATAGCGATCGTATGGCGCCACCGCAAGTGTCAGCAGAAATTCTTCGCAAGATGAAAGATACTGCTGAAAACTATCTAGGCCAAGAAGTTACCGAAGCTGTTATCACTGTACCTGCGTACTTTAACGATTCGCAGCGCCAAGCTACAAAAGATGCTGGAAAAATTGCCGGGTTGGAAGTGAAACGTATCATTAATGAGCCAACAGCTGCCGCACTAGCTTATGGTTTAGACCAAAAGAAAGGTGATCGTAAGATTGCTGTATACGATTTAGGTGGTGGTAC
>DCQA01000064.1 GCA_002323325.1 Coxiellaceae bacterium UBA1530
CTCTACCGCTGAGCTATTCCCGCACCGTTCCTGTTAGGAACTGCTATTATTGTCATTCGGCCGACAAAGTCAAGCTCCTCTTTATATTAATTTTTTGAATGCTGCTTGAGATCAGGCCATGCTGTTTTTAAATAAACCAACATCGACCATAAGGTTAAAATAACAGCAAGGTAGAAAAAAACCAAACCAAACCAAAAGATCCATACTGGCGCATAAGAGCTATACATCAACAAAGCAACTATCGCTATCGCCTGAAAGGTTGTTTTAATTTTCCCAACATACTGAACGCTCACCTTTGTCCTAGATCCAATTTCTGCCATCCATTCTCTCAGAGCAGAAATTAAAATTTCGCGTGCAACGATAATAGATGAAGCCAGAGTTATCCAAAAATTAGCGTAATATGCTGCTACTAAGACTAACGCAACACAAATTAAAATTTTATCCGCAACAGGATCTAAAAAAGCACCTAACTTTGTTGATTGATTTAAGCGACGTGCCAAATACCCATCCAACCAGTCAGTTAAAATAGCTAATAAAAATAAAAAAGCTGCAGCATAATGAGACCAAGCTGATGGGAAAAGATAAACGATAAAGACTAAAGGGACACACACAATGCGCATCACCGTTAATTGTAAAGGAACATTCATTACACTCTCCGGAACTCGGTATAGAAAATTAATACACTCTCAATTGTACGATATATTAAATAGCGGTCAAGTCATGGATGCAAAGCACAATATATCAATTCAGCTAACTTGGAACTAACACCTTGCACAGCAGCAATTTCATGCTGGGAAGCCTGCAGCAAGCCCTGCATACCTCCAAAATGCCTTAATAAAGCTTGTCGACGCTTAGGGCCAATCCCCTCGATATCATCCAAAGGAGAATGAATAAATTGTTTCTTACGCTTTGAACGATGACCTGCGATCGCGAAACGATGAGACTCATCACGAATTAACTGAATTAAATGAAGAGCTACACTCTCGGAAGATAACTCAATCGATTGTGATACATCATTTAGAAAAAGTGTCTCCTCACCAGCTTTACGACTCTCCCCTTTAGCAACACCCAATAAAGGAATCTCTGTCAATTGAAGCTCAAGCATAACAGAAATAGCCTGCGACATCTGACCTTTACCACCGTCAATAATAACTAAATCTGGTAATGGTGCATCGTCCTTTTTGACTTGTGTATAACGTCTTAATAAGACTTGACGCATTGCTGCATAATCATCGCCTGGAGTTATATCTTTAATGGTAAAACGACGATACTCTGAGGTTGTGATGCCTGCGGTAGTATAAACGACACAGGATGCAACAGTTGACGTACCTTGCGTGTGACTCACATCAAAACATTCTATACGAGACAACGAATCAGGAAGAGACAAAGCATCTTGCAAAGCATGTAGCTGCTTAATAGGTGTCAATGAGTCACTTAGCCTCTGTGCAATATCATGAAGCGCATTTTTTTCTGCCATACTTCGCCATGCCTGATACATCACTAACTGTCGATCTGTAAGGCGAAATGATGTGCCGAATAATTTTTGTAAAGAACGCTGCAAAGCTTCACGCTGATTAATTTTAACATTGACAATAACCTTAGCTAAGTTTTGCTTGGCGCGGACCGAATCGCAATAGTATTGCGCAATGAATGCATGGATGGCATCAGAGGGGGAAAATCCTGCGGGAATAGAAGGAAAGTATGTTTTATGACCCAGCACCCTACCAGAACGAATAAAAACAATACAAACAGCTGTCATCTCAAGGGATTGTACAACAGCAAGAACATCAACATCACTTTTACCACCCACTATGGTTTGTTGCTTTTGAAGTAAACGTAACTTGATAACCGTGTCACGAAAATACTGAGCCCGCTCGTAAGCCTTCAAATCGGAAGCTTCTGTCATCTGATGTGTTAAAGAATCTATAATCAAATTATTTTCACCCTTGAGAAATAGCGTCGCCAAACGCACCTGATCCGCATAATCTTTTTTAGACACATACCCGACACAAGGCGCTGTGCAGCGATGTATTTGATACTGGAGACAGGGGCGCGATCTGTGACTAAAAAAAACATCATTACATTGCCTTAAACGAAATAATTTCTGAATCAGTGATAAACTCTCGCGCACAGAACCCGCATTAGGAAAAGGCCCGAAAGTCTGACCTTTCGGTCGTCCCTTTCCTCGATATAAGTCTAATCGTGGGAAATCATGCTCTGTTGAAAGCAACAAAAAAGGGTAAGTTTTATCGTCTCTTAATACGACATTATACCGAGGCCTGTACTGCTTGATAAAGTTATTCTCAAGTAATAACGCTTCATGCTCATTGTTAACAATCGTAAATTCAACTGAATCGACATGCGCCATGAGTGCTTCAGTTTTCTTATCAGTATAAGAGGTCCTAAAATAACTAGACACACGCTTTTTGAGATTCTTTGCTTTACCAACATAAAGAATTTTTCCTGAATCGTTAAGCATGCGATAAACGCCTGGTGACGAAGGTAAAGTTTCAAGAAAAGCTTTTTCGTCTTCCATAATCGCTGTCAAATACAATTGTTATTCAGTGATACTAGGATACTAGTTTTCTTTGGATTCCGAAACATCTGATAAAGGATCATCGACTTGCTCTGAATCTATCATGCCGTGCCGCATTGCCAACAATGTCAGCTCAACATCATTAGTGATATCTAGCTTTTCAAAAATACGATATCGATAACTGTTGACTGTCTTGGGACTTAAACACAGTTTTTCCGCAATTTCCTGAACTTTGACACCCATTGTGATCATCAACATGACCTGCAACTCTCTTTCTGATAACTTATCAAAAGGAGATTCTTCAACATCTGAAATATGACGGAACGCCAATCGACTAGCAATTTCTGGACTAATATAACGCTGACCTGCGTGCACAGCCTTGATCGCTTGAATCATCTCTTTCATGGATGCATTTTTTGTGAGATAGCCTGAGGCGCCAACGCCTAACAACCGAGCAGGATAGATATCATTATTGCAAATAGTAACAACTAAGACTTTCACTGTTGGGTCCATCAGCAACAGTTTTCTTGTGGCTTCAAAACCACCAATCCCTGGCATTTTAACATCCATTAAAACCACATCTGGCTTTAATTTACGCCCAAGCAGCAAGGCCTCTTCACCACTAGATGCTTCACTAACAACAGTGATACCGGGAACATCATCAAGGATTCTTCGAATTCCTGACCGAACTAGATCATGATCATCTACGAGTAGAACATTTATCACAAGCAAGCCTAACCTTAGATATCAATATTAAAAGTGTTGGCGGAGAGACAGGGATTCGAACCCTGGGAGGTGTTACCCTCAACGGTTTTCAAGACCGCCGCTTTCGACCACTCAGCCACCTCTCCTGATCAATCTGTAAAAACCTTTCAGCCCACAAATTCGCAACCAAATGTAGCAAAATGTATTAGCTCTGTATACCTTTATCTTAAGATTATTAGCCCGCAATGAGCAGGACAACTTTTTACATATTAACCAAGGCATGAATAATAAGCAAATCGTTAAAAAAGTGCTCAGCGTGCTGTACCGATTACTTTCAAACCCTTCATATAAGGCTGTAAAACAGCTGGGATAGCAATAGAGCCATCTTCCTGCTGATAGTTTTCCATTACTGCAACTAACGCTCGTCCGACGGCAAGACCTGATCCGTTCAACGTGTGTAAAAGTGAAGGCTTGTTAGCAGTGGCATTTCGATACCTCAACATCATCCGACGAGACTGAAAATCTGTGCAATTACTGCAAGAAGAAATTTCACGATAAGCACTTTGGCCTGGCAACCAAACTTCTAAATCATAAGTCTTTGCAGAAGAAAATCCAACATCCCCAGAACACAGCACCATGACTCTATAAGGCAGCTCTAACTGCTGTAGAATCGCCTCTGCGTGCGAAGTAATCTCCTCTAGCGCTTCAAACGAATCCTCAGGCTTAACCAGATGCACCATTTCAACTTTTTCAAACTGATGCACTCGAATCATTCCGCGAGTATCACGACCATATGATCCCGCCTCACTCCTAAAACAAGGCGTTTGACCCACATATTTCAATGGTAAAAGAGATTCATCTAAAATTTCATCACGATGCAAATTAGCGAGTGGAACTTCAGCCGTGGGAATCAAATGCAAATTACTCTCACCTTCCACTGAAAAGATATCTTCTGCAAACTTAGGTAACTGCCCCGTTCCTAAGAGAGAATCGGAATGAACAAGATAAGGCACATAAACCTCTGTGTACCCATGTGATTGAGTATGCATGTCCAGCATAAATTGTGCTAATGCGCGTTGTAATTGCGCTAATTGTCCTTGTAACACCACAAAACGAGAACCTGACAATTTAGAAGCACGCTCCATATCCAGCGAGCCTGTAAGCTCACCAAGCTCTACGTGATCTCTTACCTGAAAATGATAATCACGAGGGTTACCCCATCGCCTCAGCTCCAAATTATCCTCTTCCGATGCACCCACTGGCACTGAATCATGCAAAAGATTAGGAATCAGTAACTGAAACGCCTTAATATCCTCTTGTAGAGAATCCAGTTGTACCTCATGCGCCTTGAGATCAGCATTAATTTTTGACATTTGATCGATTATTTCTTGTACATCTTCACCTTTGGATTTTGCTTGACCTATCATTTTTGAGCGTTGGTTACGCTCTGCTTGAAGAGACTGAGTCGTAGCTTGCAGCTCGACTCGCTTTTTTTCCATAGCATGATAAGTAGTAGCATCTAATTGAACTTGTCTTTTAAGAAGATTTTTAGCCACCGCATCAAAATCATTACGCAAACATTTAGGGTCTAACATCTATAATCCTTAGGGGATAGAAAAATTGCAGCATAGTAAACCATAAAGCCTCAACATTGCCAAACAAGGTAACATCACACAGCTGAGTCTCTTAAAACGTCAACACCCTTCATATTAGTATCAAATTTGAATTGGGAATCGGAGATAGATCTATCGAGAATGATGTTGGAAAATGTAAATAATGTTTTTTGACCTAAATTGTTCAATGTGTATAAGCTTACCAATCGATGATTCTTAAAAGTGATCTGAATAGTAGAAAAAGCTGCATTCTCTAAGTTGGATGTTAATTTGAAAATCTGATCATTTTCACTATGAGGTAAATCCAACTCGGCAATGGAAAAATAACGAGCGAGCTCATCACCACTTCCTGACAAAATACTAGCAGGGCTCAACTGACCAGGCTGACTCAAGGGGCGCTGAGTTGCCTGAGCTAAATCGACATCATACACCCATAATACATCACCCAGCCCATAGAGCTTCTGGTGATTAGGACTTTTCGTTTCCCAAAAAAATTTATTAGGTTTTTTTACTATAAGGTATCCGGATGATCGGGAGACAAGGGAGCCATCATGGCTAGAAGTGGTTTGTTCAAAGTCGGCAGAGTATGTATTATATTTTTTCAATAAATTGGCTAATGTTGCTGCGCTGCTTACCGCGTAACTCACATCCAGCATCATCGCTAATCCCAAACAGATAATGGTTCGTATAAATAGCCTCATAATACCCTACCCTATGACACTGGTGGCGGAGCAAGAACCTCTCGACTACCATTATTTTCCATAGCACTAACCACACCTGCTTTTTCCATTGATTCAACAATACACGCAGAACGATTATAGCCAATTTTAAAGCGCCTCTGAATGCTAGAGATGGATACTTTTCGTCTATCGGTAACAAACTTAACAGCTTCATCGTAATACTCATCTTGTTCTGAATCGACACCCGCTGACATTGCTTGCGTATAGCCAGACGGATCAATTGCAGCAGAATCATTCAATACATCATCAAGATAATCAGGCTCACCTTGTGCTTTCAAATACGAGACGACCCTATGAACCTCATCGTCTGAAACATAAGCACCATGAACACGAACTGGTAAGCCTGTGCCTGGCGCTAGGTAAAGCATATCACCATATCCTAGCAACTGATCAGCACCTTGTTGATCTAAGATAGTTCGTGAATCGATTTTGGAAGATACCTGAAAGGCAATGCGACTCGGTATATTAGCTTTAATCAAACCTGTTATCACATCCACAGAAGGTCTTTGAGTGGCAAATATTAAGTGCACTCCTGCTGCACGTGCCTTTTGAGCCAGTCTCGCAATAAGAGTCTCAACTTTTTTACCGACAACAACCATCATATCAGCGAACTCATCAGCAATCACAACAATTTGTGGAAGCTCAGTCAATTCTGGCGCCTCAACATCTGCATCTTTTAGTAGAGGGTCTAAAAGCGGAGCACCTCGCTTTTTGGCTTGTTTAACCTTTGCGTTGTAGCCGGCAATATTTCTAACACCAAGAGAAGCCATTAGGCGATAACGACGCTCCATTTCCATAACACACCAGCGCAAGGCAACTGCTGCATCTTTCATATCAGTCACAACGGGTGTGAGTAAGTGCGGAATACCGTCATATACGGCTAATTCCAGCATTTTCGGATCTATTAAGATCATACGGAGCTGATCAGGCGATGCTTTGTAAAGCAAGCTCAGTAGCATGGCATTAAGACTAACAGACTTCCCTGATCCGGTTGTCCCAGCAACCAGTAAGTGTGGCATTTTAGCCAAATCCACCACCACAGGATGGCCAGCAATATCTTTTCCGAGGGCTAGTGACAGTGGAGAGCGGGCATTTTCGTATTGTTGCGACGCAAGGACTTCATGCAAAGCAACATCCTCCCTGCGATCATTAGGCAACTCTAATCCAATCACTGACTTACCAGGAATAACCTCCACAATACGAACACTAACAACCGACAGTGAGCGCGCTAAATCTTTAGCAAGCGCTGAAATTTTACTCACCTTGGTTCCTGCAGCTAAAGTCATCTCGTATCGCGTAACAACAGGCCCTGGATACACTGAGACGACCTTAACGGAAACACCAAAGTCAGCTAGTCGCTCCTCAACTTCTTTAGAGCGTGCATCTAAATACTGACTATTGTACTCCGACTTTTTACCTTTAGAGGGTTTATCCAATAGGGATAGCTTAGGAGAGACAGTTCTTTCTTTAGGCTGAGGAACTCCTGACGATACTCCATCAGTTTCTTTGATTGCTGAAAGTTTAGTAACCTTTCTCGTAGTCACTTTAGTTTTAACTGTCTTCACTGCAGGTTCTAATTTCGAACTGATAGGGCTTGAATTAGGAACTTCAGTTGGAATCATTGAGGGCTTCTTAAATTGAAGGCTAAAGTGATTAATTTTTTCTTTTATAGCACCAGCAGTGTCGTAGCATCTTTCGTAAAAATGCGTCACCGGTAAACGACTATTACGCAACCAATCCCAGTTAGACAAACAACCTTTAACCCTGTCTAGTAAAGCCCAAACAACCAGGCCTATCTTCTCGAGCAACAACAACCAAGACAACCCTGAGAAAAGCGTTACACCAACGAGCAGGACAGTTCCTAAAATAATGGTTGAGCCGACGCGGTTAAAAAACAGCATGCAATAGTACGCTACAGAAGCACCTAGCACCCCCCCAGAGTTGTGAGGAAGAACAAAAGGTGGTAGAGAATAATACATAGCGACTAGCGCAGATCCAGCAATTAATACCACGAAAACTCCTGCGGTTTTGATTGCAATAAAGGGGTATCTAAATGGTGTATGGTCGCTAGATCGATGTCGGTGGTAATACATCAGCCAGGCACTGTAGCAGAGCAAGATTGGCAATCCATAAGCAACATACCCAATAAAAAAAAGTGCTATATCAGCTATCCACGCACCCACCACACCACCCGAGTTAGTAATGGAAGCGACAACAGAACTATGCGTCCAGCCCGGGTCAGAATACTGATAACTAAGAAGTGACACGAACAAAAAGGCTGAAAATGCAATGATGAGAAGTAAAAAGACCTCTTTTAGACGGAATACAAACAAGGAAGACACAACAACTGATGACTCTTCAGAAGACGATGCAGATTTCCTTTTTGCTTTCTTAGCCAACGATTTCCCTTGCATGAATCTCTTTTTCAACCACGAATGCGAACGTAGGCTGCATTAGAAGTATACATTGTAACAATATGAATAGAATAGATTTTTAGTATGATAACAAACAATTCTTGCAGATCAAGCTAAAATCAGCATAATGAGTGGTAATTCTTTCTTATAAACCACTCTATCGAAGGTATCATCTTGACAACAACAAAACATACACCCCTACTTATTCTCGGCTCTGGACCTGCTGGTTATACAGCCGCCATCTACGCTGCGAGAGCAAACCTTTCCCCCACACTGGTTACAGGTGTGGAACAAGGGGGGCAACTAACAACAACGACAGAAGTTGAAAATTGGCCAGGTGGTCATGCAGCACTGCAAGGACCAGAATTAATGCAAGACATGCTTGAGCACACACAGCGTTTTGATTGTGATATTATTTTTGACCACATCAAATCATGCGAGTTAAAAGATAAACCTTTCAAGCTTTACGGCGACAATCATCAATATACGTGCGATGCATTAATCATCGCAACAGGAGCCTCAGCTCGATATTTAGGGCTTCCCTCAGAAGAGGCTTTCAAAGGTAAAGGCGTTTCTGCATGCGCGACGTGTGACGGCTTCTTTTACCGTAACAAAAAAGTTGCGGTCATCGGCGGCGGAAACACTGCGGTTGAAGAAGCTCTTTACTTGTCTAATATCGCGTCTGAAGTCATCGTCGTACATCGAAGAGACCAGTTTCGATCTGAAAAAATCCTTGCACAACGCCTCATGGACAAGGCTAATCAAGGTAATGTCACTATCGTTTGGGATCATGTGTTGGATGAAGTTCTAGGCGATGAGAGTGGAGTCACTGGAATGCAACTTAAATCAGTAAAAACTGACGAAACACAATCTTTCGACTTATCTGGAATATTTATTGCTATTGGCCATACACCCAATACGTCTATGTTTAAAGACCAACTTGATATGAATGATTCTGGATATATACAAACAAAGCCATCTGGACATGGAAATCTTACCGCAACGAGTATTCCAGGAATTTTTGCAGCAGGAGACGTTTCTGACCCTATTTATCGCCAAGCAGTCACATCAGCCGGTAGTGGATGTATGGCGGCACTTGATGCAGAAAAGTTCATCGACAACTTAACGACTGACTCATAACAACAGTGCGGCATTACAAGCTTGATTCCAAACATCATTTCGGGCACTATTGTCGCCTGAATTTAATCCTCAACATAGATTGATAGAGACTATAAATATGGCTAAAGAAGATCAAATCGAAATGCAAGGCACGGTAATGGAAGTTCTTCCTAACACTAATTTTCGTGTCGAGCTTGATAATGGGCATACCATCAAGGCCCATATTTCGGGGAAAATTCGTAAGAATTACATTCGGATTTTAACTGGCGATCGCGTAACCGTCGAGCTTACTCCATATGACCTTTCAGTTGGAAGGATTACTTTCAGAGAAGCGGGACGTAAAGCCCCACCCTCTCAATAATACCTATTGCGCTTGCTCTTCGACAGCTGCTACGTGATTGGTCACAGAAATTTTAATAGCATCCTGACTCAAACTAACAATAATCTCTTTTCCACCTTCTTGAAGATCGCCAAACAGTAATCTCTGAGCCAGTGGAACTTTAATCTGCTCTGTAATTAAACGCTCCATTGGTCTAGCACCAAGAAGTTTGTCATAGCCCTTTTTAGCAAGCCATTTTTTAGCTGAGTCTGTGATGCGAAAGTCTATCGATTTTTCAGCCAAACGGTCTTTTAACTCAGAAAGGTGCTTTTCAACTACATCACCGATAACAGATTGGGGTAAATGACCAAAAGTCACTACTGCGTCCAACCTGTTACGAAACTCTGGCGAGAACATACTTTTAATAGCAGCGGTGTTGTTAGGAGTTTCCACATCATCAGAAAAACCAATGGGTAATCGTTCCATATCTTTGGCACCCGCATTCGTTGTCATAACAATAATGACATGCCTAAAATCTGCCTTACGACCATTATTGTCTGTGAGCGTACCGTAATCCATTATCTGTAAGAGAATGTTAAATAGATCTACATGTGCTTTCTCAATCTCATCTAATAACAGGACACAATGAGGTTTTTTGATGATTTCCTCCGTTAACAGTCCACCTTGCTCATAACCCACATACCCAGGGGGAGAACCGATTAAACGTGAGACAGTATGACTCTCCATGTACTCTGACATATCAAAACGAATCAGGTCTATACCCAGGCAATCAGCAAGCTGCTTTGTTACTTCAGTTTTACCAACACCTGTTGGACCTGCTAGTAAAAAAGAGCCAATGGGTTTTTCCATATTCTGTATGCCTGAGCGGGACAATGTAATCGCTGTCACTAACTGATGAATAGCATGGTCTTGACCAAAAACTTTTTTCTTCAGATTTCCATCTAAAGATTCCAACACCTCTTTATCGGTACTAGTTATTGAGGCCAAGGGCACACGAACCATCTTAGCGATCACTTCCTCAATTTCATGACTGCTAATTGATGGTGAACGCTGCTCTATAGACTGCAGACGCTGAAATGCACCAGCCTCGTCGATTAAATCAATTGCCTTATCAGGTAAACGCCTATCAGGTAGATAACGAGATGCCAGCTCAACAGCACGGTACATTGCATCGTTGGTATAGGTGATATTATGAAATTTCTCAAAACGCGACTTCAAACCTTCTAATATTTCTAGTGTTTCATCAAATGAAGGCTCCTCAACATCGATTTTTTGAAATCGTCGTAATAATGCATGATCTTTTGCAATAAAATTTCTGAATTCCTCATAGGTTGTCGCACCCATGCAGCGCAACTCACCAGAACTCAACATAGGCTTAATTAAATTTGAAGCATCCATTGTGCCGCCCGTAGCTGACCCAGCACCAATTAGATTGTGAATTTCATCTATAAAAACAATTGCACCTGTCTTACTACTTAAGGCTGTCAAAACAGACTTAAATCGTTTTTCGAAGTCACCGCGGTATTTTGTTCCAGCTAATAACAAACCTAAATCGACACTATAGATTGTTGTAAAGGACAGAACATCTGGTACTTGATTGGAAACAATCCTCTGTGCTAACCCTTCCGCAATAGCCGTCTTGCCAACACCAGCCTCACCCACAAACATTGGATTATTTTTTGACCTCCTGCAAAGAACTTGAATACACCGTTCTATTTCGTTCTCCCGACCAATGACCGGATTCAATTGCCCTGATAAAGCTTTCGCATTTAAATTTACGGTATACATCTCAATTAAATTTTCTTCACCCTCGGTATCTCTCTGTGTGGTTGAAAAAGATTCTTGCTGAGGGAATTGAGACTGCTGATCAAACTGCGCATCATCTTGCGATCGAACAATATTCTGAGTGATATAGTTTACAATATCTATGCGAGTAACGTTTTCCTGATTCAGAAAATATACCGCCTGACTATCCTGCTCCCCAAAAATTGCAGACAGAACATTCATACCATTCACCTCTGGCGTACCCATACTCTGAACCTGGTAAATGGCACGCTGAAGCACACGCTGAAAACTCAAAGTTGGCTGAATATCACGATCAACATTTGGGGGAATTCTAGGAGTCGTTTCGTTGACATAAATCTTCAAGCCTGCTTGAAGTCGCTCGGTACTCACACCGCACGCAACGAGAGCATGTGATGCTTCAGGGTTATCTACTAAACATAATAGAAGATGCTCTACAGTAATAAACTCATGACGCTGCTCTCTAGCGTGTGTGAACGCCTCATTAAGCGAATATTCCAGTGATCGACTAAACATAGGCACTCTCCTATTTTATTACCACCCCCATCCTTGTTCACATAAAAAGCACTTCCTTTAATTTAACTGTAGACAATTTTTTTGATATTTTCCTATTTATTTTTCGTTTTTTTTTAACTTATTTATTATCTATCTTTGTTTCATAGCATTAAAATTACAAGTTATATTTCACTTTAAGTTGGGGATAAAATATCCAAAAATCATCAAGATCAAGAAGTTATAGAAAACAGGCAAAAAAACTAATAGTATCTTAAGGTAAATCAGGTAAAATAGAATTAGTTGTAAGGATAATTATTCCTATCGGCTTTTGTAAAAACATAGTTAACAACGGAACTGCGCTATGACCTATCAATGTAACTTTTTTCAACCCAGCATGTTACCTGGTCTTCTCCAAAGCATTCTTCGAGGAGATGCATCGAGAGTTGAGCATATCTTAAGAACTCAACCACAATTGACCCTCAATCAGCAGAAAAAACAACAAGCCTATTTAACGACGATCTACACTTTGATCAATATCCTCAATAGCCACCCGGAACTAAGTATTCAAGTATTGCTATTAATGCTCATACAGCAGGAATATAACCAGAGGTTCGCTCTAGAAAATAACACTCACTTCTCAAGCGAGCATCGTGCTGCAGAAAAGATACTACGCCCACTTCAGTTACCTCAGTATGTGATAGGCATGATCGTCAACAATCCGGCTATTCTAGCGCTTATTGTCTGCACACCGACGCCAACTGGAATTTCTGATCAAAGGGCAGAAGTGCTATCCATTCTTCAGCAACATAGTCAAAGTAATCTAGAACGTGAAGCAGTTCAGCTACCCAGAGAGTTAACACCCAATATTGAAAACGGGCTCAGAGCACTGGATGTTCTCCAACAACCTGCTATGGCATGCTAAATGAGAGACAGCTTATTAAGACTGAGTATCCTTTCGTTGAATCAACATACAATCGCCGTAACTAAAAAAACGATAGTTTGATTCTATGGCATGATGATAGGCTTTCATTATAAATTCATAACCACCAAATGCACACACAAGCATTAACAGTGTTGACTGAGGCAAGTGAAAATTTGTCAACAGCGCGTCAACTACATTGAACCTAAACCCAGGTGTAATAAATAGATCGGTGTCACCCTGAAATTGATGCAGCTTACCGCTATCACATGCTGACTCCAATGCCCTAAGGACCGTAGTCCCAACCGCAATCACCCTACCGCCCCTTTCTTTACAGGCCTCAACAGCATCACACACACTCTTTGTAACAGTGACCCACTCTTTGTGCATCTTATGATTAGACAATGTCTCGACACGCACTGGCTGGAATGTCCCTGCCCCCACATGCAAAGTGACATATTCGCGAGCAACGCCTTTCTGATCAATCGCATTTAAAATTGCTTGATCAAAGTGTAGACCAGCGGTTGGTGCAGCAACAGCGCCAACTTGCCTTGCAAAAACCGTCTGATAGCGATCAATATCATCTTTATCAGGCTGTCGGTCGATATACGGTGGAAGTGGTAATGAGCCATTTTGTTCTAACCACAACAACCACTCGAAGCTTTCATGATTCTCTATGCGCAGACAGAATAGATCTTCTTGACGGTCAGTAACTACCACTTTCAAGCCTGGGTGTAATACCAAAGAGCTCCCAACTGATGGAGATTTGCTACATTTCAATTGGGCCCATGCTGTGTGAGAATTGACCACTCTCTCGATTAAGCCTTCAAGCTTACCACCTGTTGACTTGATCCCTGAAAATCTCGCAGGAAAGACTTTAGTATTGTTAAATAATATCAGATCATTAGGCTGAATAAGATCTGTAATGTCGGAAAACGTATAATCATGGCACGACTGATCATCTGGAAGAAGCGACAACAAGCGACTTTGCGTCCTCTCTGGCAAAGGCGATTGAGCGATCAGCTCAGAAGGTAAGACATAATCAAAATCAGCCGTTGTAAAATCCACAGGAACTCCTATTTGTGCAGTTTTATGAACCGGAAAATATTACATGAAAACATTGGAAATATAAAACACAATAAATTTTATCTTCAACTATATGATTTTAATGAGTTTTATAAATAAAAGGGGGTTGTTACATCGATGGCAGGTAAGTCCGGAAAACTGAAATGGCACCCAATATTTAATATATCCTTAAGACTTTGCCTGTATAGTAATAGTACAAACTTTAATCACACCTTGGGTGATCATGAATAACAAACAAGCATCTGGAACAACAGCAAGCTATGCAATTTTTTCTTTTCAGAAAGCCATCATTAAACAATTTCCTCAACTCTTGATAGCCCCGCTTGTTGGAGCGCTTCTCAGAATAGGCTTGCTTGTGTTTATTGCACACCCAATTTTTCACTACTACCAAAAAGTAATAAACCATAGCTTTTCTTATTCTACTGGTATTTTGATTAAGGCAATATGCTTAATAATGATTTACAATTGTCTAAAACACATCATCGAAGCTATTTGCATAGGTGTTTCGATCGCTCAAATTTCACCGATCATACAAAACAATCAGCCTCCCTTGACCTTTCGTCAAGCTATAAGCCCGGTTATAAAAAATATAAAAAGTATCACTTCTTGGATTATATGCATTACTTTAGGCTTTAACTTAATTCGACTAGGACGAGAGTTTCTCATAAAGTTACAGTACTTTAAATCAATGATAGGAAGAACAGATTTTACTTGTACGTCGTTATTAATCTTACCCTGCATATTGTTTGAAAATAAAACATCTCGAAGCGCCTACCAGAGAATGGGAGAAGCAATCACAGAGGTTTGGGGAGAACAACCCACCATTAATTTATCATTTTTTGGCATCATGCTGCTGTTCAACATAATGAGCATATTACCTATCGCCCTATATTTTCTCTTAGGGATTCATCAGACGATTATATTAGGGATTTGCATTGCACTTTCAGCCATATTTGGATTTACGTCAACGTGCAGCAGTAAAATGAACACAAGCATCATATTAACCAGCCTGTATCACTTTGCAAAAAAAAGAGAATTACCAGTGACGCTAGAGCCAATAACTTCCATTTTTAAAACTGAACATACAGCAAACACGATTACTCCGAGACACTCTAACGAAGCTGTATTGCTATGACAGTAAAATAATAATGGTTCAACTAGTGGATCATTACACCGTAGTTGAAACCGATACACCTAAGCGCTCAGCTATGATTTGATATGACTCAACTACACCACCTAAAGACTGTCGAAAGCGATCCTTATCTAAAGATTCCCCGGTCGAACGATCCCAAACACGACAAGAATCAGGACTTATTTCATCACCTAGGATGACTGAACCTTTCGAAATTCCAAATTCATATTTTGCATCAACTAGCGTTAAGTCCGCCTCAGCAAATAAGTCAGTAAGAATTTTATGGATGGAGAAGGTCATGTCTCTCATTTGATCAAGGTGACTCGATGTTGCCCAGCCGAACGAAGTAGCATGACTTTCGTTAATTAATGGATCATGCAGATCATCATTTTTGAGAAACAGCTCGTATAGCGGCGGAGACAAAGATAATCCAGATTCAACCCCTAATCTACGACATAGACTTCCCGTGGCGATATTGCGAATCACATTTTCTAATGGAATCATTGTTAATCGCTTCACGACTGTATCTGTTTCATTGATCTGCTGAACAAAATGTGTAGGTATTCCCGAACTCTCAAGATGCCGCATCAAGAAAGTACTGATAGCGTTATTTACAGCGCCTTTGGCCTGCAGGGAAGCTTGTTTTTGGCCATCGAAAGCGGTGGTATCATCTCTGAAAACAGCAATCAGGTAATCTGGATCATTTGTCTCGTAGAGCGACTTAGCTTTACCGGTGTATAATTCAGTTTGCTTGACTAAAGTTGGGTTCATAGCATATATCCTTTTAAACGACTAATAATTGCATTCGATTCATCAGTACCAACTGATTTACCTTGATCATCTTGAATCATAACCTGGTCCCCCGCTGAGACACTTTCAAGACTAATTAATCTAACAGGCGTTTTTTTACTGATAGAGCCAGAGGTTTTTTTAATGTTTAACACATACATCACCCTCTTATCGATATCCTGATCAACTAACTTTAAGTGAGGGTCTTTTTTAATCGCGTCTGACAACTTATTCCAAGCGGTACTCTTAGGTAAAATAAGAGTCATTGCCTGTACCGTTGATGACTGCTTGCGGTTTGCCATTGATGTTCTTTTCGATATTGAACTGTCTCTCGACGAAGATAATACAGGCGGCTGAATGGATGGGGATACTTGCCCCGATACCTGAGACTTTTTTGATGGGATAGGATAGTAAGGTGATTGCTTAGGCGCGTTTACTCCAGGCGGTATCGATAATCCCGATATTGATGCAGAAGAATTGATATACTGGTCTTCGATAGACTGATCAGGCTTAGCGCATCCGGACAGTGCAAGCAGAATGCACCCAAAAACAGACCAACGGTAATTAAACATAACTTCCTCTCTTTACATTATCAACAAGACCTAAAGATGCACTCACGCACGAAACATCGGCGTGATACTGACTATCCAATTCGGTTAACGGTAGACGCAGAGCACCATGGATATACCTCATGCGCTGCAATAACCATTTAACGGGGATCGGATTTGATTCAACAAACAAAACACGATGTAAATCTTTCAATGGCTTGTCCATGGCTAGAGCTGCACTAGTGTCGCCTGATAATGCTAATTGAGAGATTCGATTCAATAGGCTTGGCACAACGTTACAAGTGACTGAAATGACTCCGTGCCCACCGCTCAACATAAAATCGACTGACGAAGGATCATCACCGCTAAGGAGAGACAATCCAGTTTCAAGATCTAATAATTCGCGTAAACGATGCAGGTCGCCAGTCGCTTCTTTTACAGCAACAATATTGGATGAATCCGCTAATTTAGCAATTGTTTTGGGCAATAAATCACAACCCGATCGAGATGGTACGTTGTATAGTATCTGCGAAATCGAGCAACCCTTTGCAAGCGTAGAAAAGTGCTCAAAAAGACCCTGCTGGGATGGTTTGACGTAACAGGGTGTTATCAGCATAGCTGCATCTGAACCGAGTTCATGCGCCTCTCTCGTTAATCGCAATGCCGTTGAAGTGCATGAGGAACCAGTACCGACTATAATAGGTAAACGACCATTTACGTGGGAAACAGTCTTTTTAATAATTGATCGTCGCTCATCCGGCGTAATGGTGGCTGACTCTCCAGTCGTCCCTAAGATCACTAAACCGTCAGTCCCTGAAGAAATATGCCAATCCACTAAACGAAGTAATGCATCGAAATCAACCGATCGATCGGCCTTCATTGGCGTCACCAGAGCAACATAACTTCCTCTAAAATGCATTTTGACTTTTTCCCTGTATTTAAGGACTGCTGATGGACAAATCGAAGGCTATGATTTTATGCGATCACCCCTCACTGTGCAATGAGAAATTGTCCGTAAGCTCCTATATATCATATTGATCACTCATCAACATTATCGAACGTTGAGCTTGTGTATTGCTTCCAATATTTTACTACAGAACTTCTATCTAAATCGCGTAGCTTTTTACCAGAGCACAAAACAAACTGCTCAAAGCTATGCAAGCTTTGAAGCTGTTTGCGATTACTGTAGGTCAAAGCGGCATCGGCTGATATACCGTGATTCTCTGCTAGTACAGTACACGAGGACAGCAGCCTACCTAGTATTTTCTCAATATCGGAGAAAGATCCTGTTTCACAGACCTCCTCCAAATCCATAACATCACG
>DCQA01000030.1 GCA_002323325.1 Coxiellaceae bacterium UBA1530
TAACCACGATCAAACTGCATACCTTCAACTACTGAAAGTTCGTTTTCAAATGAATTACCTTCTTCAACGGTAATAACACCTTCTTTACCAACTTTTTCCATAGCTTCTGCAATTAGGTTACCAACCTGCTCGTCAGAGTTAGCGGAAATTGTACCTACTTGAGCAATGGCTTTGCTATCAGTGCATGGCTTAGCAATTTCTTGTAAGCGAGCAACAATCGCTGTAGTGGCTTTATCGATACCACGCTTGAGATCCATAGGGTTCATACCCGCCGCAACAGCACGGATACCTTCTCTTAACGCTTCTTGAGTCAATACAGTCGCAGTCGTTGTTCCGTCACCTGCATTATCAGCAGTGTGAGAAGCAACTTCCTTAACCATTTGCGCACCCATGTTTTCAAACTTGTCAGTTAACTCAACTTCTTTAGCAACTGTCACACCATCTTTAGTGATCGTTGGAGCACCGAAGCTTTTGTCGATAACCACGTTACGGCCTTTAGGACCTAAAGTTACTTTCACAGCACCTGCTAATTTGTCAACACCTGTTAACAAAGACTGAAGGGCTTCATCACCTAATCGAAAATCTTTTGACATGTATTTTTCCTCGTTAATGGTCAATGTATATTTATTCAATAATTCCCATGATGTCGTCTTCACGCATCACCATGTATTCCGTTCCATCCATTGTGATCTCAGTGCCAGAGTACTTACCGAATAAGACTTCTTCGCCTTGTTTTAAAGACATTGGAATCACTTTTCCGTCGTCCAATATTTTTCCTGGCCCTAGAGCAACGACTTTACCACGCATGGGCTTTTCTTGAGCTGAGTCTGGTAGCACGATACCACCCGCTGAAACGTCTTCTTGATCTAGTCTTTGAATCACGACTCTATCGTGTAATGGTTTGATTTTCATAATGTTATCACTCCGGTTCAAAATCATTATTTACAATACTGACCTTATTGATCAGTGCAGTTCAACCCCTAATAAGTCGGTCGATATGTTGTATATTGGGTTACTACTCTTAATTTCAAGTCTTTTGATTAAAATAATTTTCTCCCCCGAATCATTAGGTTAATAAAAGATCATAAAATAGGGTCAGCGTCGCTTTGCTGCTTCATTAAACGCTTCATTTAATCATGCGATCTGTTTACAATAGCGATAATTTTCATAATCCTAACGAGAGCCGTATGAGCAATTCATTTCAAACTAAAAAAAGTCTTTCTGTGCATGAAAAGACCATCCATTACTTCAGTCTTCCCACCTTAAAAGAACATGGCTTTAAAAATATCGATCAACTCCCCTTCTCTCTTAAGGTATTACTCGAAAATCAACTTCGTCATGAGGACGGAGGATCTGTAACCTCTGCTGAGATCCACGCTTTTGAAGACTGGGTTGATAACAAACGCTCTGATCATGAAATTGCCTACTACCCAGCACGCGTTCTTATGCAAGATTTTACTGGCGTTCCAGCGGTTGTTGACCTCGCTGCTATGCGAAACGCTGTTAAGGCTCTTGATGGTGATGCCAACCTAATCAACCCGCTATGCCGAGTTGATCTCGTAATAGATCACTCTGTGCAAGTTGATTACTTCGGAACCACCACCGCATTTAGTGACAATGTGGATGTAGAAATGCAACGTAATAAAGAGCGCTATGAATTCCTTAAGTGGGGCCAACAAGCCTTTGAAAATTCTAATATTGTACCTCCCGGTACTGGCATTTGCCATCAGGTCAATCTTGAATACCTCGCTAAGACAATATGGACACAAACACATGCTGGTGAACTCATGGCCTACCCGGACACATTGGTAGGTACTGACAGTCACACCACCATGATCAACGGACTGGGTGTTCTGGGCTGGGGAGTTGGAGGCATCGAAGCAGAAGCTGCTATGTTAGGACAACCTATTTCCATGCTCATTCCGGAGGTCATTGGCTTTCGCTTAACGGGTGAACTCAAACCAGGCGTCACTGCGACTGATTTGGTACTAAGAGTCGTTGAGGAACTACGACTAAAAGGCGTTGTTGGAAAATTTGTTGAGTTTTTTGGACCTGGACTGATCAAACTCCCCCTTGCAGACCGTGCCACCCTCGCCAATATGGCCCCAGAATATGGAGCAACCTGTGGTTTCTTTCCCATTGACGAAGAAACTATTAAATACCTGAAACTGTCCAATCGCGACGCAGAACAGATAGCCATAGTTGAAGCCTATGCAAAAGCTCAAGGCATGTGGTATGACCAAGACACACCTGATCCCGTCTTTACAGACACCATTGAACTTGATATGGCTGATGTAGAGCCAAGCTTAGCAGGGCCTAAACGTCCTCAAGACCGAGTTTCTCTTCAACATATGCCGGAGGCAGCAAAAGCAGTACTCAACAACCACGATAAACTAACAGAGGCTCAAAAAACATTTCCATCTGAAGATGACTTCTCCATGCATCATGGTGATATTGTGATTGCTGCAATCACGAGTTGCACCAACACATCTAATCCCAGCGTAATGCTGGCAGCAGGTCTTTTGGCTCAAAAAGCGATAGAGAAAGGCCTTACCGTAAAACCCTGGGTAAAAACCTCACTGGCCCCAGGATCTAAAGTGGTTACCAGCTACCTAGAGACAACGAATCTTTTAGTGCCTCTTCAAGAAATGGGGTTTGATTTGGTCGGCTATGGATGCACGACGTGCATCGGTAATTCTGGACCATTACCAGACGTGGTTTCCAATACCATTAAAGAAAACGATATTATCGCTTGTTCTGTGTTATCAGGTAATAGAAATTTCGAGGGCCGCATCCACCCACTGGTACAAGCAAACTGGCTAGCATCACCTCCTCTGGTTGTTGCGTTCGCGATTGCTGGTAATATCAATATCGATCTCACAAAAGAACCTTTAGGAAAAACAACTACAGGCGAACCTATCTTTCTTAAAGATATTTGGCCATCGCCTGAAGAAGTAAGCGATGCCGTTGCTCAAGTCAATCAGGCGATGTTTGCCTCGCAATACGCCAATGTCTTTGATGGAGAGCCTCAGTGGCAATCATTAGCGGTTACTGAAACACCAACCTATCAGTGGCAAGAAGATTCCACCTATATACGTCACGCACCTTTCTTTGAGGGTATGACAGCAACACCACCCTCATGCTCCAACGTTGAAGATGCAAAAATTCTTGCATTACTCGGTGATAGTGTAACCACTGATCATATTTCACCAGCCGGTGCTATTAAATCAGACAGTCCAGCAGGGCAGTACTTACAATCTAACGGCATACAAGCCAAAGACTTTAACTCTTATGGCTCTCGTCGTGGTAACCATGAAGTGATGATGCGTGGTACGTTTGCTAATATTCGAATTCGCAACGAGATGGTGCCGGGTATAGAGGGTGGCTTTACAAAACATGCCTCCTCAAAAGAGCCCTTGCCTATCTACGATGCAGCAATGCTTTATCAAAAGGAAAACACTCCCCTGGTTGTTATTGCAGGAAAAGAGTATGGCACAGGATCCTCTCGTGATTGGGCAGCTAAAGGCACATTACTCTTGGGCGTTAAAGCGGTTATCGCGGAAAGTTTTGAACGCATTCATCGCTCCAATTTAATTGGCATGGGCGTACTGCCACTTCAATTCACCGGTAGTGATTCACGTTTATCGCTGAAACTCGACGGTAGCGAAACGATATCAATTGACGGCATCGACAGTGAATCATTTGGTCCTAAAATAGAGCTTAACGTAACCATCGTGCATCCCAAGAACGGCACACAGACTGTTTCCGTGTTGTCTCGTATTGATACAGAGAAAGAAGCTGACTACTATCGTCACGGTGGCATCTTGCAATACGTATTACGAAAAATGCTGAAAAGTTCGAGCTCTTAATTGGTATCCTGTATCACCGCAGTACTGAGAGTTACTGCGGTGAACACTGATCAATTAGCACATTGCTGGTCTGTAAGATGTAACTGGCCAATGTCATAACCTCGTTTTTTCGCGACCGAAAGAAGGTATTGGTAACGTTTTTGGGAAATCTGTTTATTACGCGATAAAAACCATAGATAACGACGATTAGGTGAGCCAACAATAGCCTCTTGATAATTCGATGACACATATAAAATCCAATAGTCCGCTCGAAAAGGCCAAAAAAATTGCACTTTTAACTGACTCGAGCGACCACCTTTTGCCCGCCACGCTTTTGCTCGCGCGTCCTTTAATTGACGCTGCTTACCCTTGTAACATTGATTCAATATACGCACAGTTTGTCCGTCGAGCAGATAATGAGCTTGAGAGCAGTGACAACCTCGCTGAAAAAAATTCGGAAAAGCTGCAATTTCATACCAAGTTCCCATATATCGCTCTAAATCAACATTACGAGCAACTAAAGGCAATGAGGATGGGTAAGCAGTAGCTGAGAGGCACAGAGCAATCAAGCAAAGGTATAGGATTCTTTTTAGCCAATAAACAATCATAGCCACCTTGACAAAAACACTAGTGATTCGGCGTTGCAAATGAAATAGGTCTTCCACCACTGATGTAATCAACAAGATGGTCAATATCGTCTTGCTGAGCCTCTAGAATATGGTTATTAAGATCGCCTATTGATACAAGACCATAAACGACACTGTCCTCAATCACTGGCAGATGACGAACTCGCTCATCGTTGATAATTTTCATGGCACAACTCACCATTGTGTCGCGGCGAACTGTCGGAAATTTTTTACTCATGATCTCAGACACAGGCGTCGAAACTAAGTCCATATTTCGAACAACTGCAATTCGTGCAATGTCTCTCTCGTATAAAATACCGACTAGATGATGCTCATCATCCAAGATTAACAGCGATCCAACACCGGCCTGCTGAAGCATTAGTGCACAGTCATGGATCGGCACGGATTTCTCGACCGAAAATACTCGGGTACCCTTCTTTTCTAATAACTTACCTACTGTAATATCCATTTTCTAAACTCCATTTTTGACAGTTTCTTGCGAATATCATCTCGATGATCTAGCGATCATAGTAAAACAAAACCATTCTTAGGATCAATGTAACGCACTGATACAATCATCGCAAAAAGTCATAAATTCATGCTAAATGCGCCCAATTGCTCCTAAAAAACGCCAAATAACAATAAATCCAAAAAATTGGCTAGACATACCAAACAAAATCAGGCAAACTTTTTTCTTCTTAAGAAAGGCATGATATTAGCCATGCAACAAGGGAGATAGCATAGCAGCCATGAAGAGCTAGTCATCGTAACAGTCTTACCTCTACATATCCAGCTAATAACATCCCCCCCAAACACCAACATACTGATTTAAACAGGGAAACCATGGACACACGACGCATTAAAAAACTCATCGAACTTGTCAAAGAAACCGGCATTGGCGAACTAGAAGTCAAATCAGGGGATGATTCCGTACGAATCAGCTGCCAAAGTAGCGCCCCGATATCACCGATCTCGACATCACCAGTCACAGCACCAATCATGGCAACACCTAGCGCGCCAGCTCCTGAAATCAAAACCACAGCAGCCACAGTAACACCACCCGAAGCAATGGACGGCTATACACAAAAATCACCCATGGTAGGCACTGCATATCTATCAGCCACTCCTGGATCCGCACCTTTCATTACCCTTGGTCAGCACGTGGAAGCAGGCGATACACTGTGCATCATTGAGGCTATGAAAATGTTTAACAAAATCGAAGCTGATAAAGCTGGTGTTGTTAGTGCGCGCCTCATAGAGAACGAGAGCCCCGTTGAGTTTGACCAACCTCTTTTCATCATTGACACCAACGAGTAACACGTATGTTTAAAAAAGTCTTAATTGCAAACCGCGGTGAAATTGCACTAAGAGTTCTTCGAGCCTGTAAGGAACTAGGCATCAAAACGGTTGCCATCTATTCCAAGCCTGATGAAGAATTGATGCATGTGCGCTTAGCTGACGAAGCCGTCTGCATTGGCCCTGCCAGTGCTAGTCTCAGTTATCTCGATATTCCATCAGTGATCAGCGCAGCTGAAATCACTGACGCTGACGGCATCCACCCAGGATACGGTTTTTTAGCTGAGAATGCTGATTTTGCCGAACAAGTTGAAGAAAGCGGTTTTACTTTTATTGGCCCAAGTGCCGACACTATTCGCAATATGGGTAATAAAGTTTCTGCCATCACAGCCATGAAAAAAGCCGGCGTGCCCTGCATACCAGGATCTGATGGCGCATTGGGCAACGACGAGGCAACCAACCTGAAACTCGCAGATAAAATTGGTCTCCCGGTGATTATTAAAGCTTCGGGTGGTGGTGGTGGTCGCGGCATGCGTGTTGTCCATGAGCAATCTGAACTTCTCAACTCCATTGCGATGACAAAAACCGAAGCGCAAGCGGCTTTCAATAATAACGAAGTGTATATGGAGAAGTTTCTTCAAACACCTCGCCACATTGAAATTCAAGTACTGGCCGACGGCAAACATGCCATTCACCTCGGCGAGCGCGACTGTTCTATGCAACGCCGTCATCAAAAGGTTCTTGAAGAGTCGCCAGCACCGGGCATTACAGCTGAAGAGCGCGCCGCTATTGGTGAGACTTGTGTGAACGCCTGTATAGCCATGCAATACAAAGGGGCGGGGACATTCGAATTTTTATACGAAAATGGTGGGTTTTATTTCATCGAGATGAACACACGCATCCAGGTCGAACACCCTGTCACAGAAATGGTCACCGGTATCGACATCATTAAGGAACAAATTAGCATTGCAGCGGGTAACCCCCTATCAATCAAACAATCAGATATTACATTCAAAGGTCACGCGATTGAGTGTCGCATTAATGCTGAAGATGCAAAAACTTTTATGCCATGTCCCGGTAAAATTGATCTCTATCACCCACCCGGTGGTTTAGGTGTGCGTATTGATTCACACCTTTACTCAGGCTACAGCGTTCCACCTTATTACGATTCGATGATAGCCAAGCTGATCACTTACGGTGAAGATCGCGAGACTGCCATTAAGCGCATGAATAATGCACTGCAAGAGCTAGTCATTGAAGGCATCAAAACCAATGCTGCACTGCAAGACGATATCATTAACGATCCAGCTTTCCAGTCAGGTGGTCAAAACATCCATTATTTAGAAAAAAAATTAGGGCTCATGGATTAATGAGCGAACCAACTACGCCACTGCGTCAACTGCAACTCATTATTCAGCAACAGCACGTCAATGCAGCTGAGGAAATGCTTATGGCTGCAGGCGCCTTATCTGTGACGATAGATACAGACAGCCAAGAAGAGATTTTTCAGCTCTCACCAGAGCAACAACCGCTATGGCAGCAGGTCAGAATGACCGCACTGTACCAGCCAGGAAAGTTTAATACCGACGTTATCACCATCATCGAACAGAGTCTGCAACTGCCCTATGCACTCAAACACGACACACAAACGCTGATTGATAAAGACTGGGTGAGTGAGTCACAAAAACATTTTCCTCTTCAAACCTATCGTAATGCACTGCACATCTGCCCAACTTGGCAACAATGTCCCGAGCATGGCGCCGTGGTAATGCTTGAACCCGGGCTAGCCTTTGGTACTGGCACACACCCCACCACGCAATTGTGCTTGACCTGGCTTGCTGACCATCCCCCACAACATCAGTCAGTGATTGACTACGGTTGTGGCTCTGGCATTCTTGCCTTAGCAGCTTTAGCACTCGGTGCCACCAACGTCTGGGCAACCGATCACGATCAACAAGCCCTGCAATCGACTCGTAACAACTTGCTACTCAACCCGGATTTAGAATCAGAACAAGTTCACGTCTGTGCACCAGAAGATCTAGCTAGTACGACAGCACCACTCGTTATAGCTAACATTCTCGCTAACCCACTCGTCAGCTTACAACCTCGACTCACTTCACTGGTTGCCAAAGACGGCCAATTATTACTCTCAGGCATCTTAGACAGCGAAGTAGAGAAAATCACACAAGCCTATCAACCGCACTTCAAACTAATCAATATCAATCAACAAGCCGAATGGGTTTGCATGCACTTTAAAAAACAAAATTCTTAGCTTTCTTTAAAATAATTAGAAAAATAAAACACATCAGTAATTATTTTAGGTATTACTATCTCAGTGCAGTCTTTCCTATCAATCACCCATACCTGTTTTTGGTCTATAAATGATATGGAAAAAAATAGGATATTTTTATGAATATTGAGAACATTGAGGCAATTGTTGGTGATGTACAAAAAGTCACTCCATACCTCACAAGTAATGCTAGATGCTCTGAACATGGCCATATATGGACATATACAAACTAAAAATATGTGCCATCTCACACCTATTAGTATCCACTTCTTCGTATTTAATGGATTTGAAGTGACAAGGTGTAGCTATAACTTTCGTTTTCATAAATACACAAAGGGACATCCTAGGTTTTTCAAAAAAAATTCAACTATAATTTCAGAAGAAAATGGTGAATTACTCATGATGAAAATATTTGTAGCAACGGTTTTAATATTTACTATTAGCATAGCGATCAGCCAAAGTGAGCCGAATCCCTGTGGCGAACCTGGTAACCAATGTAATTCTGCATGTATTTCTGAAAATAACACTGACCCGAAAAATTCTGACAAAAAGGGCTACTGTGGAACATCGCTGACTAGCGCATCCACCGCAACCACAGGATGCCTGTGTCCAAACGGTGAGAAAGCCGATGATAAAGCAATTAATACCATCTGCATTGAGGCAGTAGAGCAATGTCGTATGGCTTGCGGCAATGACAAGGACAAAGACGATCAAGCCGACTGCGCCAGTCCTAGCAGCTCTGAGACTGACTCACAATGTGTTTGTTCGGGGGGCTATTAACCCGCCAGACTACTCACCACCGAATAATTCCAGGGCTTCACTTTTTGCTGACACATAGTCTTTCTTACCACTGGCTAGTTTAGGTAACTCGTCCATACATTGATAAAAGGAAGGTATCATCAATTTTTCGATCGCTGAAGCATTCACTGACCGTCGTAAATCATCTTCATTAATACCTGCTGAATACAACAATGCAATCCGCTCACCTTTTTTACTGTCACGAATGGCAATCGCCATAGCATCGCTGTCTGTTTCATTGATCAGCTTAATGATCTCTTGCTCGACCACTGACAGACTGACCATCTCGCCACCTATTTTGGCAAAGCGCGAATAACGATCAACAATGTACAAATACCCCTCGTCGTCTAAATAACCTTTATCACCTGTCAAATACCAAGTGGTCAGCTCATCGGTCATTAAGACTTGATGAGTTTTTTCAGGATCGTTCAAATAGCCCTTCATCACTTGAGGCCCACCAATCGCAATCATTCCCGACTGCCCTAATGGCAACTCATCTAGCGAATCTGGATCGACAATACGAAAAGCAGATCCAGGTAATGGCAAGCCAACTGACCCGACTTTATTTGAGACGTGCACATGCCAATCTGCTTGATTAATGGTATCCGGAAGATTACAACTAGCAACAGGAGCAACCTCAGTCGTACCATAACCTTCCATAATATCCAGGAAAAACTTATCTTTAAAAGCCTGGCGTACTTGCGGAGAGAGTTTTTCTGCACCTGCGATTGCCATACGTAAACTTTTAAACATCAAACTATGCAACTTCTTAGCACGAATATATAAACCAAAGAAAGTCGAGCTACCAAATAATATCGTGGCTTTGTAACGATGCACCATATGCCCAACCACAACACTATCCGTTGGATCTGGATGACAAACGAACGTAGCACCTTCAATCAATGGTAAGAATGCTGTAACAGTCAATCCAAAACAATGAAACAAAGGTAGAATGCACATAAAGGTATCGGTTTCTTCGATATTAAAGATACTCGCTACCTGCTTAATATTCCCTAATAAATTGTAATGGGATAACTCAACACCTTTGGGCTTACCCTCACTACCACTACTAAACATGATCGCAGCGGTGGTGTGACTTGGGACTGATCGGATAAAACAAAGAGATAAAATACTCGCGGGTAATAACTTCACCATGATTAAGTATCTTAACGCTAATGCCTTTGAGTTTTCTTGTTTGATATTTTCGAGATATAGTACCTCAATTCCAGAGAATAATTCTGCTAAATCAATACCGCGCGAGGTCAGTTTTTTAAGAAATAAACGTGAAGTAACAACACTCTTTATACCAGCTGATTCAACCGCACTACGCATAGCCTTGATGCCTGCTGTATAGTTCAAATTAACGACCGTTTTCCCTAAGCCCAAGACCGCCATATTCGCAATAGCACCTCCAGCACTGGTTGGTAATATCAAGCCGATATTTTGCTGACTCTTTAAAGGAGAGCGTAATCGCTTCATCACCAACAAAACAGCCACAATGAATTTATGATGGGATAACTGAATCCCAGTAGAATCGGCGACTGATAGCTCATTCGCCATTTTTTTAGCCGTTCGGATCCAATTCTTAGGAATACAACCCAGCGAGTGGCCAAAAGCTTTCCATGATAAAATTGACAACTCAAACACCCGCTTTTTAATTTCAGGTGCAGTTACGGTCATGGCTTCAGGATCACCAAAACGCACACTCACCCGGCGCGTTTTGATTTTATTAATCGTCCTGTAGCGTTGCGTTGCTCGGGATGCAGCGGTCCCCCATAACCCGCGTAAATAAAATGGTAATATGGTCACAGACTCTTTGCGCTCAGCCAACACTGCCTCAAAGTCTGAATGAAAGGTACCTATCTGACCATTAGGACTCAGGTATCCTTCTGGAAAGATAGCCACCACTTCACCTTCATCCAACGCAAGGTTGATACGATTTATCGAATCTCTATCGATATCCTTACCAACAACAATAATTTTAAATGCTTGCAACATCATGCGAACATACCATTTTTCATAAACGTCATGACTCATGGCAAAACGTACAGGTCGTGGGCTTGCAATTTGAATGATAGCCCAATCAAGAAAACTGGTGTGATTACCTAGCAATAAAACTGGGCCGCTTGATGGGATGTTTTCCAACCCATAAACATCAATTGAAAAGAATCGAGATGCAACAAAGTACATGACAAAGCGCACTAACCCCTGAGGCACCCAGTACAAGGCTAATATAGCAACCGTTAGAGCGATCACGAAAATAAAGTGCAACAAGTACACTGGACTCACGCCACCTTCCATGGCTAGTACCACCAAACTGACTGCTACTAGAATGGCTAAATATTGAATACCACCAATCGCGCCTATTACACGACCTAGTTGTTTAGTATGGGCACTAAACTGTACTAGTGCATTTACCGGTACCAATAGCATGCCGCCAAAAAAACCATAAATGAAAAATGACAGATGTATGACCCAAGCAGACTCCAACGTAGGGAATAAAAGCAAACTGAACGTTAAACCAAGTGCTGCAAGCATTACATAACCTGACTCGATGAATAGTTTTGATAGTTTTCCTGCGTACAACGCTCCAACAACCACCCCCAACATGGCATCAGCAAGGAGCTCATAGGATCCAAAAGGTGATGCCATTACAGCTTGACTGTGAATGAATGCTGGAAAAGAAAGGAAGAGCACCGCACTGGTTGACCAAAAACTGGCGGCTCCTGTCAAACAAGCCAAAACGACGGGTTGTTTAAACATGGAATTGAAACCAGATCGTAACGATTGTTCTGATAGTTTTTCGTGAAACTGTGAAAACCGTAACGGGCCTAAGCTATCAACTGCTGGAAGACGGCAAGCAAAAAACCACTGTATGAATGCTACAATCACTAAAAGAGTAGTTGCTGGAGATGTTAGTTGAATCAAGGCAGCACCTGGATGATGAAGTGCTTTTACCTGCTGCCAATAAGCTGTCATATTCGTCAGCAAAGAAAATATAACAATCGCAAATAACACTGCGGATGCACTCACAAACACAACCCAAGCATTTCCCCTGGCAATAAAGCTTTTTCCGTAACACTGCTTAACAAAAGCAAATCGAGCAGGAGCCGTCAGTGCTCGAACGATGGAAAATAAAATAATCGATAGATAACTCAACCACAGCCAACCCATCCAGTGGCAGACCAGCACCCAAATGGAAACACCCACTGTCAAGGCAGCTCCCATGCGCTGGACCCATGACTTATCATAGTAATCTGCCAGCGTACCCGCCAAGGAATATAAGATAATGAAAGGTAGAGCAAGCATGGTAACACTGCCTAACAATAACCATAAACCACTTGAAAAACCAACCAGCCGGCTTATCACTTCGGTTAATAAAAACAAATGGCCAAATAATACAAAGACACTGCAAAAAGTACTCATTAAGTAGGATGAAATAGATCGATCTAAACTGGAATGAGACATGATAGCTCCTTAAAAATAGAAAATAACTATGAAAACATCAATGAAAATAGTTGTTTGGGATCATGTCCTATCGGTGGTAATAAATCTAACGAATGGCCCAACTGATGCTCTTTAGACAATCTATATAAGAGACGCAACACTGAATAATCTTCCAAGGCAAATCCAACAGAATCAAACAAAGTAACTTCGTCTTGATGTTCACGCCCAGACTTACTCTCATTAACTAATTCCCACAACTCTGCATAGACCTCCCCCTCAAAATGCTGTATTTCTCCCTCAATTTTTGTCTGAGGCTTGAACTCCACAACAATTTTACTGTTCGCTAGCACATTGGGATCAAGTTCAGTCTTATTTTGACAATCTCCACCAATTGCATTGACATGTATACCGGGAACAAAATGATGCGGCTCTAGAAGTATAGCGCGCTGTTTAGCTGCTGTTGCTGTCGTTATGATATCAGCGCCCTGAACTGCTTCATCGATACTCGAACAGCGCTGTAATGTCAGATCATATACTTTCAAACTGTCTTCGAACTTATCCATCGCCTCAGAATCTATGTCGTAGTAGCGTACCGTATCGATTCCAACAGCGTAGTGATGGGCTAGTACTTGAAATTCGCTTTGAGCTCCACAACCAATCATTGCAAATACTTTTGAATTAGGTCGTGCTAGGTAAATACTTGCTAATGCAGAAGTCGCAGCTGTACGCAACGCGGTTAATACCGTCATCTCACTAATCATGAGAGGGTAACCCGTACTCACCTCAGCAAGCATTCCAAGACCAACCACCGTAAAACGATCTTGCGAGGGGTTATTAGGGTGCCCATTCACAAATTTGTAAACATACATTTCATCAGTGGACGCAGGCATCAATTCCATAACACCGTGATCATAATGCGTCACATGACGAGGTTTTTTTTGAAAACGATGCCACTCTGCGAAATCTTGCTGTAACTCCGCTATCAGAGAACGGAACCAGGTTTCTATTCCTATTATTTTAGTTAACTCACGAATATCAGATAATGTAACGATCAACATTGAATAACACCTTGTCTGTGACTTCCATAAGACGCCACATACTAAAGGTATTCATGCGCACGAACAACTCTGATTCCATACAAAACTGATTTAGACAATAAACAATCACTTAGCTGTCTAAAAGACGCGCACCTTTTGCATACAGTTCAGCACCTTGGTCTGATAGTAATTTCACTTTTTCCTCAGACAAAATCAAGGGTAATAATGCCGACATCGATGAGTGTGGCGAATAGAATGTTGATAAATCTTTGACACTGTTGCGGTAAAAATTTCCACCATAACCAATAAAACTTTCCACAACATGTCTAGCTTGACAATCATTCATGCCATCACCCACTAGTACAACCTCTGACCAACCATGCTCTTTACGAAGTTGTTCGATAAGGGAAGCTTTTCCATGCTCGCCTACAAGTGGTGATGTATTGTCAAAAGACTGATAGTTCCCGAGGACATCAAATTCTAAATCAACACACAAGACATGACTTTCAGGAATATTTAATTGTAAAGAAAATTTAGAAACAGCCGGATTATTTCCAGCAGAAATGACATAAACAGCAATATCCAGAGATTGAAGAATAGCAATCACTGATTCAACATCTTCAGAGGCGTATTCATAGTAAGCCTTGGCTAATTGGAAAAGATCTTGCTGATGCGGCTGTACATAACTCAACCGCTGCTGATATAAATCAACCGACAAGCCTGTTTGGCTCATCGCCTGGTCAGTCAATGCTGACACCTCATCAGCGACACCTCGCAGCTCGGCCAAATAATTGATACCTTCAATTTGACTCAGCGTGCCATCACAATCAAAAAACACAGCCTCAGCAGGCGAACACAATGTTGATAAGATTTTATTCAATTGTTTATCTTCTTGTTGTAAATCCAAAAAAAACCTGGAAAATGATTATCTCGACGAAAACTAACATAATTTTCAAAATCACTGAAGTCCCCCAGTGACTGCACAAGGAAACACCATGAATAATCCACCGGTTCGTTGGAACTCATCTCTGTCGTTTATATTTGCTACAGCGGCCGCGGCTATTGGCCTTGGTAATATCTGGCGATTTCCCTTTGTTGTCGGTCACCATGGTGGTGGTACTTTTGTTCTGCTGTACTTAATTTGCGTTTTCACATTAGGAATTCCGTTATTATTGGCTGAAGTTGCTATTGGTCGCCTAGGTCGTAAAACACCCCCTGAAGCACTCAGCCAGATTGCACAATCCTCTGGCCATTCAAAACGCTGGTCATGGCTAGGAATGCTAGCTATTCTATGTACATTCCTCATCACTACCTACTACAGCGTTATTACTGGATGGGTGATTAATTACTTCCTGAAAGCATGCTTCAATCAATTTCAGTCGTTAACTGAAACAAGTAGTATTGCGATGTTTACTCAACTCAAACAGCACTCAGGGTCTATGATTTTGAGCGACACCGTTGTTATTGTGTTAGCCGCCATTGTGGTTTCTCTTGGAATAAAAAAGGGTCTAGAACGCTTGGTATTGTGGCTATTCCCAGCCATGTTCCTCTTACTGATTATTCTTGCAATATACTCTTGCGCAACTGGCGACTGTTTGCACACACTGCACTACCTCTTCGACTTTCATCCCGAAGACTTCACATTTAGAATATTATTGATGGCACTTGGCCAAGCTTTTTTCAGTTTAAGTATTGCGATGGGTATCAATATCATGATGGGATCTTACTTACCCGAATCAACCAATCTTATTACTGCAACCATTTGGGTGGCCATAGCCGATACTGCTTTTGCACTACTAGCTGGGCTAATTATTTTTCCTATTGTCTTTACACACCATCTCTCGGTAACAGCTGGTCCAAGTCTCATATTTCAATCTTTACCGATTGCGTTTAGTCATATGCCATTCGGGTTGGTCTTTGCTGTTTTCTTTTTTATCTTACTATTTTTTGCAGCTTTTTCCTCAGTCGTTGCCTTGTTTGAAGTAACCATCACCACACTCACTGATCTTTTCCGTTGCCATCGTAAAACTACACTCATCTATACTGTCTTAATATGGTGGGGCTTAAGTTTACTCACGATTGGTTCCTTCAGTCATCCCAGTATCTTTTCAGCGTTTGGTAAAACTTGGTTTGACTTAATCGATACATTCACGGCCGCAATTTTAATTCCTGCATTGGGGATTTTAATCGCACTATTCGCTGGCTGGGTCTTATCCAACACCCAGTTAGAGCAGCTAGGTTGGAATATCCATAGTTTCTGGTATAGGCTCTGGCGCCTGGTATTACGTTATATCGCACCTCTAGTAATTGGTATGATTTTATTCGGAATTAATTAAACACTTAACAAAGGGCCCTACAATGACCGCATCATCCATCGATACTAGACAACCTTTTTCTATTCAAATCATAGATAGCCTCTCTCCGCATGGTCTCGAATATTTCAATAACCAAGGTCCGTTTAACTTAGCTAAGAATACAGAGCAACCTCATGCAATTATTCTTCGCTCAACTAACTTACACGACTACATGTTTCCTGATTCCGTTGAAATTTTAGGGCGTGCTGGTGCTGGCACTAACAACATACCCGTTGATACATTAACCAGCCGTGGTATCCCAGTGTTAAACACACCCGGAGCCAATGCAAATGCAGTAAAAGAATTAGCATTAGCAGGCCTACTTCTCTCAAGTCGAAAAATTTGCTCTGCCTGGGAATATGTTCAATCATTACCCAACAACGACCAGCTCTCTACAACCATTGAAGCTAACAAAAAACAATTTACAGGCACTGAACTTCCTGGAAAGACCCTTGGTGTCATAGGTCTCGGTAAAATTGGCGTCAACGTTGCCAATGCTGCTAACCATCTTGGCATGCGTGTATTAGGATTCGATCCGGCTATTTCGGTACAAAATGCATGGCAACTCAATAGTCAGGTTGAACAAATTAATTCCTTAACTGAGCTACTTCAGCAAGTTGATTTTTTGACTTTACACATACCGCTCACCAAAGAAACCACGCATTTTATCAATCAAGAGCGCATCAACTCTATGAAAAAATCAGCCGTTATCTTAAACTTCTCGCGAGCTAATATTGTCGATCACACTGCAATAAAATCTGCGCTAGATAACAACACGCTTCAATGTTATGTTTCAGACTTTCCCAACACTGTCCTTCACAACCATCCAAACACTATCACACTTCCCCATTTAGGTGCTTCCACACAGGAAGCTCAAGATAATTGTGCCAGAATGATTGCTTCTCAAGTCCATGATTACCTGATCAATGGAACAATTACTCATTCTGTTAACTTCCCTACTATTCAAATGAAGCGAAATACTGGCTATAGAATTTCTATCACCAATAGAAACATCCCCAATATGGTTGCCCAAGTTTCAAGCGTCTTATCTGAAAATGGCTTAAATATTCTTGAAATGATCAATCAGTCTCGCAACGATATTGCATATAACTTGATTGACATTGATCAGCCAATTCAACAACAACAACTGAATGCCCTTCAAGCTATCGATGGTATCCTAAGAATCCGCAACCTAGACTAACGGTTAATGAGCACCCCATGACAGAAAATAGTCCTACAGAAAAAACTAACTTTATTAAAAAAATCATTACGCAAGATTTAGAATCAGGAAAACACACAACGATTGTTACTCGATTTCCACCAGAGCCAAACGGCTATCTACATATCGGGCATGCGAAATCTATCTGTTTGAACTTTTCTCTTGCAAAAGAGTTTAATGGCATCTGTCATTTGCGCTTTGACGACACCAATCCAAACAAAGAGTGCGATAGTTATATTACAGCCATTATGGATGATGTGCGTTGGTTGGGCTTTGATTGGCAGCATCATCAATATCATGCGTCACATTACTTCGACATATTCTACGAGCAAGCGGTAAAATTAATTCAAGCAGGCCATGCGTACGTAGATGATCTTACTCCCGAAGCCATGCGACAAATGCGCGGAACACTGACAGAGGTAGGAAAAGTTAGCCCCTCACGCAGTCGTCCGATCGATGACAGTTTAGATTTATTTCAGCGAATGAAGGCCGGAGAATTTAAGGAGGGTCAGTACACATTACGTGCAAAAATAGATATGGAAGCTGGCAATATCAATTTACGTGATCCAGTCATCTATAGAATCATGCACACACACCACCATCAAACTCAGGAAGAATGGTGTATCTACCCCATGTATGACTTTGCCCATGCCTTGTCAGATGCTACTGAAGGGATTACGCACTCTTTATGTACATTGGAGTTTCAGGATCACCGCCCTCTCTATGACTGGTTCATTAAGCATTGCAACATGCCACAGCATCCTCAACAAATCGAATTCTCAAGATTAAACCTAAATTTCACTGTGACCAGCAAACGCAAACTCAAAGAGCTGATTGACGAAAATCACGTTGATGGCTGGGATGATCCAAGACTACCTACACTAACTGGTCTTCGTCGTCGAGGGTACACACCGCAAGCGATTCGTCAATTTTGTGAACGGATTGGAATTTCTAAACAAGACTCTATCATTGACGTATCGCAACTGGAGCAGACCCTTCGTGAAGATCTTAACCAATCCGCAGCTCGACGAATGGCTGTACTAAGGCCGCTCAAAGTTACCCTAACTAACTACGATAAAGCTCAAGAAATCCTATCAATTTCCAATCATCCGCAACGCCCTGATTACGGTACTCGTGATGTTATATTCACAAAAACGCTGTACATAGATCGTGATGACTTTATGGAAGTCCCTCCTCCAAAGTATCATAGACTATCACCTGGAAAAGAAGTCCGCTTGATGAATGCCTATGTTATTCAGTGTGATGAGGTCATCAAAGACGATTCGGGTCACATCATAGAACTAAAATGTCGTTATGCGTCAGAGACACTGGGAGGGAAAAAACCTCATCACGGAAAAAAGGTAAAAGGTATCATTCATTGGGTTTCGGCAGATCATGCAATAGACGCTGAGGTTCGGCTGTATGATCGCTTGTTTTCTTGCGAAAACCCAGGAGCTGAAAAAAATCTTACCGATTCTATTAACCCCGAGTCACTAGAAGTCATTCATACAGCGAAATTAGAACCCTCTTTACAAAAAGCAGAACCAGAAAACACCTTTCAATTTAATCGAGTGGGGTACTTCTGTGCTGATCGATACAAACACACGTCAACGCAATTAGTTTTCAATCGAAGCGTATCCTTACGTGAAAATTGGCAATAATACTAAAAAATGCTTGAACTGTGGATGCCTCACCAGCATAACTATTAATGTAAAGTCATGATTTAAAACATTTTTTTATTGGTATTATCCGCTATTACAAGCAGCTACAGACCTAAGCAACTCACTCTCAAAAAATATAACCCCATGATTAATATGGTAATTAATTAGAAAAAACGATTCTTTTTAAAATCTTTCCTAATTTTTTATTAAAAATTAAAATTATTTAAGCTTTTGAGCAATTTTATCCCAATTATCCCTTGTGCATGCTAATTCCAATGCTATAATGTTGCACTTAAAATAGACAAATAAGGTAACATATTCCCTTTTTGTCGCTATGGGGAATTGCAAATAATTGCAATTCACAATGCCAATCAACCAAAGGAGCAAGCACTTGAAAGGAGTAGCACAACTCGCCGAACAGGTATTAACAATGACAACTGAAGCTGATGTCGAAGAAAAAACTTTAGCTGAAAGTGTCAGAACATCATTAAAAAAATACTTTTCACAATTAGAAGGCCAAACACCAGCAAACCTATACAACCTAGTGTTAGCAGAAGTTGAAAAACCTCTACTTGAATTAGTATTAAAGCTTACTAATAACAACCAGAGCAAAGCAGCCATTATTCTTGGTCTTAGCCGCGGTACGTTACGTAAAAAAATGGCAGCATACGCTTTAAACCACAAGTAAACTTTCAGGACGATTTTTTTCATCAGGGTGATGTGGCAACTTAATGACAACACAGCTAAATACTCCATGTGCACTCATCAGTGTCTATGATAAGCAAGCATTGAGTGAATTGGCTTCGGCATTGTCATCATTAGGCGTTGCTATCATCGCGACGGGTAACACATACAAGCAACTGAATACTCTTGGGGTTGCTGTAAGTGAGCTTAGCGACTATACCAACTTTCCTGAAATCATGGACGGTCGAGTAAAGTCACTTCACCCTAAAATTTATGGCGGCATTCTTGCTCGTCGGCAACAAGATGAGCAAATACTAAAAGAATACCACATACAGACCATTGACTTTGTCATCTGCAACTTCTACCCATTTCAAGAAACCATTCACCAAAACGATTGCAAGCCCCATGAAGCCATAGAGCAGATTGATATCGGTGGGCCAACCATGGTTCGAGCAGCCGCAAAAAACTATCAGGATGTTACTGTAGTTACAGATCCAAATGATTACCCGCTACTAATAAAAGAGCTCAAAACAAAAGGCCAGACATCACTCACAACTCGACACCACCTAGCCTGTAAAGCCTTTAAATTGATCGCGGATTACGACACGGCTATCTCAGAATATTTCTTAGCACAAACCAATAATACATCATCAGCAATCCAGCTACCCTCTCTCAATATTCAAACCCAACAAGCGCTTCGTTACGGTGAAAACCCACATCAACAAGCCGCAAGCTTTACCTCTTCAACATCCACAGAAAGGGGTATTTTACAGGCCAATTTGCACCAAGGAAAACCACTGTCGTATAACAACCTTATAGACGGTGATGCCACGTTTAACATTATTAGAACACTCTCGAACTCATCCCCTACATGTGTGATTGTAAAGCATGCAACTCCTTGCGGCGTAGCCTCAGATAAAAATCTCAGTAATGCATACTTGAAAGCTTATCAATGCGATCCTGAATCTGCATTTGGAGGCATTATTGGTATTAATCGAATTCTGACCAAAGAACTGGCACAGATCATTACAGATCAACAGTTCACTGAAGTTATTCTAGCGCCTGCAGTAACAGATGAAGCCCATCAGATACTCAAAAACAAAGCCAACCTTAGAGTTCTATCATTTGGTGATAGCTTTGAGAGCATACCCACATTAACACACATACGATCAATTTCAGGTGGGATTATTGCTCAACAACCTGATTGGCAACCTCTTACAATCAATGACCTCAACTGGGTGACAGAAACCTCACCTTCGCAAGAACAACAACAAGATGCTTTGTTTGCTTGGGACGTTGTCAAACATGTTAAGTCCAATGCAATCGTCTTTGCAAAAAACCAGCAAACCATTGGCATTGGAAGTGGGCAAACAAGCCGTATTTTCAGTGCTAAAATTGCCGCCTTGCGAGCGAAGCAAGTCAATCTATCATTGACTGGGTCAGTCATGGCATCTGACGCTTTCTTCCCCTTTGCGGACAGCATTGATCTTGCACATGAATATGGTATTGACTGCATTATTCAACCAGGTGGCTCCAAACGAGACAAAGAAGTTATAATGCGTGCAAATCAACTCAATATTACAATGGCCTTCACACACTTTAGACACTTCCTGCACTGAGTCGTTTCGTAGAGCTCACAATAAATATTGCCCTATTCAAACCAGATAATTACACTAGCTTTCTTCTATATAAGAGAAAGGACACACTGTGAAAATCCTAATAATCGGGCAAGGCGGAAGAGAACATGCACTTGCTTGGAAATGCGCACAATCACCTCATGTTGATACAGTGTGGGTGGCACCTGGAAATGCCGGCACAGCAAAGGAAAACAAGGTTGCTAACTTACCAATTAACCCTATCGAGATTCCTCAACTCATCCAGTTTGCCAAAAAGGAAGCTATTGATCTCACCATCATTGGTCCAGAAGCTCCACTCGCAAGTGGAATTGTTGACACATTCCTTGAAGCTGGGCTCTGCTGCTTCGGACCCACACAAGCTGCTTGTCAGCTAGAAAGCTCCAAACAGTTTTGCAAGGATTTTCTCAAGCAACATAACATCCCAACAGCTGGTTATGCGTGCTTCACCGAAATTGAACCTGCTCTCACCTACCTTGAATCTCACCCACTTCCTGTTGTTATCAAAGCTGACGGCCTCGCCTCAGGCAAAGGAGTAATCATTGCAGGGACCTACGACATCGCAAAGCAAGCCATCCACGATATGCTGACTAACCACCAATTTGGTCAAGCTGGAGCGTGTATTGTCATTGAGGAATTTCTGGATGGAGAAGAACTCAGCTTTATTGTGATGGCAAACGGTCTACAGGTTGTCCCACTTGCTAGCTCACAAGACCATAAGCGTCGCGATAATGGCGACATAGGTCCGAATACAGGTGGGATGGGCGCTTACTCACCTGCCCCGTTGCTAACTCCCGAGCTAGAAACAACCATTATGGAAACAATTATCCATCCAACACTCAAGGCTATGGCACAACAAGGCTGTGCATATACTGGCTTTCTCTATGCTGGCCTGATGATAACAAAAACAGGGGACCCGTTAGTATTAGAGTTTAACTGTCGCCTGGGTGATCCTGAAACACAATCGATTTTAATGCGCTTACAATCAGATTTTCCGAAGTTGTGCCTAGAGGTTATCAACGGAAAGCTAGAAGAACCTCTACAATGGGATTCACGCTCCGCTATGACTGTTGTCATGGCCGCAGAGGGCTATCCACAGTCCCCACGAAAAGGAGATATCATTATATCGCTACCCTCTGATACACCAACGACAAAGATATTTCACGCAGGAACGAGCCAGAAGGCTAGTACTATCACAACTGGGGGTGGTCGTGTTCTTGGTGTTACGTCGCTTGGTGAAACCCTCGAACTCGCACAGCAACAGGCTTATCTAAACACAGAGCGCATTCATTGGTCAGGCTGTTTTTATCGAACAGACATTGGTCATCGTGCACTAGCACATTTATCTAAAAAATGACTATAATACAAGGGCTTTTAGATAATACTAGCTGATATATAAGACGAGGATGAAGCCCTATGACACCAGTACCAGACTGGCTACCCAAAGATCTGCACCAGACAAAAGCTATCAATGAACTAGCTGGCTGTGCTGCCCCGTTATTAACGATTGCCTATCAACTGACCCAACAAGTTGAACCACTCGATGATACATTCTCCCTGATCGAGGTTGCTCTAGAAGAAGCTAAATTATTCTATAAAAAAGCACATAACTTAGGATATTATGCTCAGCAGATCCTATCAGCCCGGTATTGGTTATGCTCAACGCTGGATGAGTTGATTCTAGGGCTTCCGAACCCAAATAAAACGCTTTACCCATCTCTCTTAAAGTCGCTCAACCACTCATCAAATAATCACTTCTACTCCATCTTAGATCAGCAGCGCCTATCACCGAGCCCCTCCGCTGATGTCCTAGAAATTGCATACCTGTGTCTCTGTTTAAACACCTCAAATCAAAACGAATCATATCGAGCGAATACCCCTGAAGCGTTACAAGAAAAATTACTAAAGCAAATACTAAACATTAGAACAAAAATAAAGATAAGAACGGTAAGTCCAACAAAAAAAATAACTCAGTTCATCATTATCGGATTATCCATTCTAACCTTATTACTCATTATGGTAACTCATCAACATTTTCAAAAAAAATTAAAGCCTTTTAACCAAATACTATCTGAGATTACACCCAATAATTAACTGTCAAGATTGCAGGAATAGCATGAATACGAAAACGTCAAATCAAAAATTACCCCCACCATGGCTAAATCGATTCAAACAACAGTTAGCCATTTGCAAACAACAAAAAAAACAGCTCTTTCAAAAAAATGTATGGGATAAATTATCAACATGGACATTAATGATTGGGCCAAACCGCAGTGGCAAGTCATCACTATTGAATGCACTTCATTGCCAACATATCGTAATCAATGATGAGTCCGAAGAAGTAACACCTTTTAATTATTGGATCAATCCAAACAACTCTTTCTTAGTCGCGGATTTAGAAGCTATAGATGAGCAGCTTCAAAAGTATCAAATCTGGGAAAATATACTTCCACATCTCAAGTCATCGAGTGGTTTTAGTACTTTAAAAGATATCATTATTATTCTCGACCTACCGACATTATGCTTGAGCGACGAATCACGACTCGATGATTTATACCAGAAGATATATGAACAACTTAATGCATTAAAAAAGAGTGGTTGTCACGCATCGGTCCACATTTCAATTAATCAGTGTGATCGAATTATAGGAATGAGGGATTATGCACAGGAACCTCAACTCATCAATAAAGAGAAAGCTTTTGGAATATCTCTAAAAAATCAAAAAAAACTCACACACTTTGACAGTTTATTTCACTCTAAAAGAAAACAGTTAATTGAAAAAATTAATTCGGATATTTTCGAGTTTTGCAAAAAACCCATAACTCCAATAAAAAGAAGAGACATCATACAACTTCCCTTTCAACTAGACTGTCTCCTATTGAGAGTCAAACACTTTATCAACCCTTTATCAGATAGCTCAAAAAAGAGCATTCATACCATACAGTTTTGCTCTTCCGAACAAAGACATTATCCTATCAATACAACAACACCATATCTAAAAACAATCATCCATCCGCTACACAATAATAATTCACATTCTCAAGAATCATATTCCCCGTTATTTCTAGATTCGAAAAACTTCTTCAATCTTCAATCAATACAAAAAGAAAAACCAAGATTATCCTTAAAAAATCATCTCAACCCCTTACCGATTTCTTTCTCATTAGCGCTATTATTTTTTATACCCGCCTCATATTTTTCGATAGTTTCACATGGATATAACGTCATCACTAATACCTATCAATCACTACGTGACATTGATATTCAGGATAATTCTAAAAAAAATACATCCAATCTCACATGGCTTTCATCAATAGAAAAAGACCAACTTATGCTTCACATCATAAGAGAAAGCGGGTCAATCAAATATCAATGGTTAGGAATAGACTCACTACACGTATTATACCAACAGATCAAGCAACACTATAACACATCAATACAATCGGATTTCATACCCTACAACTATGGAATATTGATAAAAGCATTGAGTGAGCCCAAGAAAACCAGCGCCACGCAGCTCTATCAAGGCCTTGAAACCTTTATGATGCTAACTGGAGACATACCATTAAATCAACAACGCATCATCGCCTGGTATCAATACCAATGGAAAGAAAACAAACTTACAGAAGAGCAAATTTCAATCCTTACTAAACAACTATCTACACTTATCAGACAACAGTCAGCACAGTGGCCTAATAATCCAGAAGTCATCAAATACGCAAAGAAAAAATTATCGCAATACTCGCTAAGTCAACTCGCACTGATTAAACAAGAATCATTATCCTTATCTCATCCTATTTCAATTTTAAAGAAACCTTCGATTTTAAGTATTAAAGATAATAAAATCCCAAGTTTTTATACTGTTACACAGAAGAAACACATACAATCTCTGACTGTTGATGACCTCGTTACAACATTAAACAAACATAATCTCATCATAGACACCGAGGTCATTAAACTAAGTGCTAAAGAAAAACAGACACTACTCAACACAATAAAACATGACTACCAAATCAACTTCAAAGCGGCCTGGAATGATATTCTGCAAAGATTAACATTTAAAAAACCAGAAAATCTAGAACAACTTCAACAACTGATTACTCAGCTTAAAAATCCCTCATCAAACTTTTATAGCTCACTAGAGACCATACAAAATAATGCTGGCCAATCGATTATGGATATTACCGACCTCTTTGATGAAAGTGACAATGAACAGTCTTCTTGGATTGTCTCACTAGAATCGATGAGTAAGGTTATCCAAGAGATTTTATCTTCCAAGAACCCTAATCTTTCTGCATTCAAATATACCACCAAAAGTATTCAAGATAAGAAGCAGGAACCAAGCTTAATGAGCTTAAAAGATCAAATACAAGATACACCAGATCTTTTACAAACTGGACTTCAAGTTATCTTGAGAAATTACTGGGGAACATTACTCAATGCCTGCTTAGCTCATGTAAACTTAGCATGGAAAAACAAAGTACTACAGCCCTACGAATCGACCATACGTAAAAAATTCCCAATCTTTTACCCTTCTGATACGGACATCACTAGTGAAAATTTTAATGCCTTTTTTGGACCTGGAGGTACGATTGACACATTTTTTAACCAATACCTATCTCCATTCGTTAATGCGAGTGGTTACTACTGGACATGGAAAAACATAGATGGGCACTCACTAAGTCAATCTCAACATGCTCTGGATATGATAATCCGAGCCTCCATTATTCAACAGATGTTTTATACTGAAAATCACAAAAGTCCATCTGAGGAGTTCGCACTCACACTCAAGAAACAATCGGAGTCAGTATCGACAGTAAAACTTGCTATCGGAGACAAAACATTGAAGTTTCAACCAGACAGTCAAGACGTTCAAACTATAGTCTCATCAAACAAAGACAAATCTGCAGCCTCAATAAAAATTACCGGTACAGATGGAAGGGATTCTATAAACACCACAGGCTACTGGCCATGGCTAAGAATGACCCAAAAAGGTGAATTAAGAACAACCTCAGATGCTAACCAATTTTTTCTATCTTTTAAGACTGATCATTACACTATTGAATTTGGACTTGTTGCAAAAAACAAACAGAATCCATACCTTCCAGGTGTCTTATCCACCTTTAGATGTCCAAAAGCCTTTTAATACAACAAACATTGAACACCCTAATCAGCCAATCAAGAATACGACCTGCTTTATTAGACTAATAAAATACGATTAGTGTATATGGTAATCGTCGACATACCTGGCACTTGACTTAAGCATATTTTGCAAATCCCTTGGCTGTCCATTTTCAATCGTATACTCTGTTGTCAACGCCTTATCGAAAGTACGCTTGGAGTACAGCGAAGGTGCTAAACGCTCGGGTCTGTAGTAAATATCTAAAATTCTCAACCATTTTATCACCTGAATTAAGTTGGTTGATGGGCTTACAAGCCCCAAATAGTAGTTTCTTAGAGCCTTTGTTCCTGGACGAATTTGTTCTGAATCAAATGAGACATAACGACGGGGAGTCATTAGAATGATGAGTTGCGTACTTGTACGCTCGCGTTCTTTTCGTTTGAATAAATTACCTAATGCAGGAAGAGCGCTTAACAGCGGCGTTTTATTTCTAGACTCGCCTTCAGTTGCCTCAGACAAGGTACCAAAGACCGCTGTTTGGTCATAAGCCAACGTGATCGTTGAAGAACTACTTTGCTTTACCGACTCAGTAGAAGAATCAAAACCAGCTGCTTCCTCATCGGTCGCCGTTAACATTTCGCGCTCAATGTCTGCTGTTAGTTGAATGGTACCATCATCGTTAAATTTTGGTGTAACATTTAATGTCAAACCCAATGGAATCTCTTCAAAACTGGAGTAGTCTGACCCAGATAATCCCAGATAAAGATCATTACCTACAAAATATTTTGCCTCCTCGCCATCTTGTGCCATGATGGTTGGACGCGCTAAAATCTGATCCTGCTCAGATATGTTATTGAATATATCGAGATCATATGTCACATCATTAACGGTTGATGTCCAGCTCCACGTATTTGTTGAGGGCTGAAACTGATCCTTGGAACCAGTAACTCCAGCAGTGGATGTTAATGATAATCCATCCAGAATGTTAATCCCTCGTTTCTCAGTAGAAATCTCTCTAGAAAGTATCAGAACAGCATCAACATACAACTGATTGTGAGGATTAGTATCTTTTTTTTCATCATCAGGCGCTTTATTGTCTTTTGCAGCTACCTTTTTCTTATCCAAACTCGCGTAGAGACTCTTTAAGGGCTTAATCAGTGGACTATTAGGTTCGAGCTTTTGCAGCTCAGCCAATGCAATCTGCCCATCAGCAATCTGACCACTTCGATAAGCACTGTATAAAAATGCTCGATACAAATCACTCAGGGGCGGAGGATTTTTAAGGTCTTTCATTAGTTCCGCTGCTTGTTTAAAGTTCTTATCAGCAGCGAGATAATGTTTCGTTTGTAGTGATGCAACAGCTCGGTAGTAATAAGGCCATGGATCATTTGGACAGTATTTTGTAGCAACATTGTAGCCAACTACAGCTTTTCCTAGAAGAGCCAGGTTATTCTCTCGGCCCTGCATCTGATAAGATAGGCCATTTAATGTGTTCAGCGAGCAGCTTGTGGGATCATTGCGCAATCCCTCAGCGAAGACTTTACGAGCACTGGTGTACTGCTGTTTTTCCATTAGAGCAATGCCTTTTAGTGCAAGTTGCTTAACCGCCTCAGGCTCGGAGGTGTCTAAGGCTATATCTTTTTTTACAGCACAAGCAGTGAGTAAAAAAGTGAACGCCATAATAAAGCATGAAACACTAAAATAACGGATTGAGGTCTTCATAGATACATCCTTTGTGCGAAAAAACATTCCTTTATAGGTAGTCAAGTAATACTAACTCACTGAAAAAAATAGCAAACTATGATAATTAACTCAAGGGGCAATATCATTACTGGTCCACAGACATCCTTGATCTTGTTCCAGTGACTGCAAATATACTTGGTGTTGCTGCTTTTCAGGTGACGAAAGCTGATGTTGATATACTGATGAAACGGAAAGACTCGATGAGGCAACATCAACCGACGCCTTCTGATGGCTCTGCACTGACGACTCAGAAAATAAGGCAGCTTGACCTCCTGTCATGCGAAAATAGACCTGAGCTAATAACTGCGCATCCAACAGTGCACCATGCAACTCACGATGTGCGTTATCTATAGCGTAACGACGACATAAGGCATCTAAGTTATTCTTTTGGCCAGGATGTTTCTTTCTTGCCATTACTAGAGTATCCGTTATGGTTACTTGCGCAGCCATACCAGGATACTTAGGGAAAAGCCGTCGTAACTCGGCGTCTAGGAAACCTACATCAAATGGAGCGTTGTGAATAATGATCTCAGCGTCCTGAATGTAGTCAAGAAATGCTTGCCCGATAACATCAAATTTAGATTTATCTTGTAAAAATTCCGTTGTTATCCCATGAACTCTCATAGCACCTTCATCTATATCACGATCTGGATTGATGTAATAATGAAAATGATTTTGAGTCATTTTTCGATCAATCGCTTCAAGACAACCTATCTCAATAATACGATGACCTTGCTGATGCGAGATACCCGTTGTTTCTGTATCTAAAAAAATTTGCCTTGTCATACTCTATCCCTGCCTCATTTGGTCGATAGCTTGAGTTGCTAGTTGGTCAGCTAGTTCATTTTCTCGATGACCACTATGCCCTTTGACCCAATGCCATCGAACATCATGCTGAGTTGCTGCTTCATCCAATGCTTGCCATAAATCTACATTCTTAACCGGTTTTTTGCTAGCTGTTTTCCATTGTCGTTGCTTCCACTGTGTGATCCACTGAGTTATGCCGTTCCGCACGTATTGCGAGTCGGTTGTAACATCGACCGAGCACTGGCCTTTTAGCGCCCTTAAACCCTCGATCACAGCTTGCAACTCCATACGGTTGTTTGTTGTTAATGACTCTGCACCAGAAAGGTATTTTTCATGTTCACCACATCGTAAGACAACACCCCAGCCACCCGGCCCAGGATTACCCTGACAAGCACCGTCAGTGAATATTTCTACTGATTTCACATATCACCTCTTTAAGCATTGAAAGCATGCATTAATAGAGACAGGAGTTTATCGAAAAACCGTGGGCTTGCCTACCAGACTCATGAGACGATAAGGTAACCATCAATAAAAAAAACTGTAATTGACTCTGGTTAATAAATCGCATCGCCTTGTTCATTACGCAACCGACGCCAAATCGTATGCAACACGTAAAACCATACACCATTAATACAGGGCTCAACCAGGGCGTTAGCGGCAGCTAATTCTAACGTTGTACCTGTAATTAGATACGTTGTGGTCATAGCGATTGCAATATGCCCGATCGTATAAGTAATAGCCAACAGCGCACTGTTACCGCCCAAAAAAAATCGTATAATCCTCCGCATACGCAACTCCCTGTCTTAACGTCTATGATATTCTGTATCAAACACTATTTCGCATCCTTTTAATAGAACTAATTGACTATCTGGCAAAAAAGCAAATTAACACCTGCTAGTCATTAAATCTGATTACAATATAGGCATTAATAAATCTAATTCGCTAGATAATTTTCTGTAGCCCGCTGAACAAACGAAAAATGCCCCACTTTATGTATATGTCAATTATAAAATTATGAATATAATCATAATTTTACAATAAAATTGACCTGATTCGATCAAAACATAAACAGATATAACAATCACAAGACAGGTATGTTATATTGCCTCACGAATACCGTCACTGTAGAAAATATAATCTCCAGTGGTTGTGTTTTAACCTCACTGAATAAGGAGTTTATTATGAAAATTAAAATAGCAACACTAGGCACCATCATTAGCTTGGCATGCGCCTCTACCGTCTGCCAGGCTCAAGACTTCGTACTCACAACAATTAATAACAAAAATAGTATTTCCACATTGAGCATTGATACATTTACTGGTGGATGTAGCGATAAATCACCGATGGTACACTTTGAAACGTGTACTAGCTCACCAGATGCCGAAACAGGCGAAACTGCCGCGAACGGTACTTCAACATGCACAACAAACATTGAAGGATTAAAAACAGCCTGTGGTGGAAGCACATGCCCTATCACCGTATGGGAAGGTACAGGTTGCACAGGCAATAAAGCTGGTACAGCTCGGCTAAATATTGATAACAATAATATTACTATGTCAGAGATATCGGGTGATATTACCTACACAGGCAGTGGCAGTGAAGGAACAATGACAGTAAACCAGTGATGGAAATACAATAAAAACTCAAGGCGCACCTCCGAACATTGGGTAGTGCGCCAACTCTATAGCTCTCATTACCAATCATACATCTTTAAAACCGACTATCGCCTGATTTAGATAAAAAGGCGTCTGAAATTAGCGAGTTACTATCAAGAAAATTGGTAAGAAACCTGTAACCCCATCAAGTCAGCTGAACTGGAAGACACCCCTGTCATTGATAGATACGCATCACCATCATCGTAAATAGTCATGCCTAGATCTGCATCTTGCATAAACACATGCTGATAACCGATATCAATAGCCATACGCTGATTAGGTCGCAATGTTGCACCAACACCCAGAATAAAACGATCACTATCAGGCATGCGCGCGTCACGCTCACCATCTTTGGTTGGTGATTGATCATAACCCAGGCCGCCACGTAATAACCACTGATCGTTTAGATGATAGGTTGTACCCACCGAAAAAAACCAGGCATTACTAAAATCTTGCGGGACTTCTAGATCTCCAGCTGCCGAATCTTCTAGAATTAAATTATCAATCACATCCCATTGCGTATAAAATACACTATACAGCATGTTCCACTTGGACGACATTTTCTGAGTGGCACTAAAATACGTAGTGGCAGGCATTGGCAAATCGGCGCTAGCCTGTGTTGTTACTCCTGACGCCGTACTGTCACCTGATAACGTTAAATCAATTTTAGATCGGTAACCCAAACCAAAATGCCACGAATCAGAAGGCGTATAATAAACACCAAGGTTAAAACCATAACCCCAGTCATCCAATGAATTGGTGAGTGAAGCATTATCATAAACTGCGGAAGCATGGAGTGCATCAAAACCCACACCAGCCGACCACTGTGGCGACAAGGCATAGGCAACATTTGGATTTAAGTTAATCGTCTCAATGGTGGTCTCAGTGGCATAATTCTCCATATACGTCCTACTGGATGAAGGTGTACCATTAGAATAATTCGTTGACAAACCAAACGATGAGCTTTCAGAGAATCCAACCGCCCATTTATCCGACAGAGGTTTCACAATTGAGAAGTTTGGAACAATATTTTGCGTATTTCCCGATACTGGAGAATCAATAGGTAACACAAAGCCATTGGATTCATTCGTGATTGATGAACCAGAATCAACTTGTGTATTCAACAACACACCAACACCACCGGTTGAGATCGACAATGCATCAAAGTGGGTCATGGCTGCAGGGTTATAGAATTGTGCACCCGCACTCTCTGATGTGGCGGCGTCACCGGCATGCACATCGCCAAAGCCTGTAAGGTCTTCTTCAAATAATTGAAAGCCCCCGGCAAATACTGTCGAAAATGCTGTGAATAAAGATACAATACTGACAGCAATAGCGCGTCTTGCTAGCACTTGAAATAGTCTCATAGTGGCTCCTTAAAAAAATAGAATTCGTAAACTACCTGGTCTTTTGATAAATAGGAAGCCCCTTCACATGAATGACCAAATTAAAACCAAATCGCTGAAATAACGTAACACCTATCAGCCAAGAAATAACTCATATTTAATGGGCATTCAATCAGAGGTAATGAATTCATTATTATTCATGGCACCGTAGACCTGAGCAGCCAGATCTGACTCACCAGAATGCAGTTACCATCAAATATAGACGCTGGAGTATCTCAAAGGATAATTTATGTATAAAAACTAGACACTTACACGCAAACTCATTAACATATCATTTTGCTAGTAAACAAGGAATATTACTCATGGAACAAGAGCAACCGATAAAGTTCTGGAACTTTACACTAACGCTCGTTATTTTATGTGCCTCGTTTTACACCCTATGGACCTTCGTGACCCCCATACTTTGGGCAGCTATTTTTGCTATCGCACTTTGGCCTCTCTACTGTCATTGGCGAAAATGGCTTTGGTCTAATGACACGCTAGCGTCATTGACCGCGTTATTACTACTGATCATTATAATCACCGTACCACTGACATGGATTATTGTCTTACTCATACAAGAAATCCAAGAGCTTGTAGTGCTACTTAGATCTATTAACGAATCTGGTATGGATATCCCACACTGGATAACTAATATTCCACTAGTTGGTGAAAAAATAACACTGACTTGGAATAAAACAATCGCTCATCCTGGTCAATTCAAAAACGTATTCGATGGTATAATGAGTCATCAAAGTTCTATCGTGCCACACCTCAGATCCATTACCCAAGCCACTAGCTCTCATCTTTTTAACACCACTATCACTTTGCTAGTTTTTTTCTTTATGTTGAAAGACGGTAATATAATCGGCCATACTTTTTCACATCTTGGACAACGCGTGTGGAAGAATCGATGGCAGCTTCATGGGCCAAAACTTCTCTCAGCGATTAGAGGAACAGTGAATGGAACGGTTCTTTCCGCTCTATTGTTTGGCTTCATTATGGGGATTGCTTATGCCGTTGCTGGCATTTCTCTCTTTGCATTGCTGGGTTTAATAACAGGATTACTCAGCATGATACCATTTGGCGCCTTTACTGTGATTGCAATCACGGCACTATATTTAGTGACAAAGGCCAGCATAGTCACTGCTATTGTTCTCTTTATCTTTGGATCAATTGTGGAGTCCGCCATTGAACGTTTTATTAAACCTAAACTGATTGGATCAGGAACAGAACTTCCTTTCATCTTTGTTTTTTTGGGTATACTTGGTGGATTAGAGATGTTTGGAATCATTGGGCTATTCCTAGGGCCTGTGATCATGGCTATGTTCATCACACTCATCAATGAATATCGGTAAATACGTTGATGCGAGTGGCAACATTAGCCAACGTGCAAATATTCACCTACACCCGTTAAAAACATTTGCACTGCAACTGTAGTTAGAATCATACCCATCAATCGTTCAATCGCAATCAAGCCTCGCTTACCCAATAAGCGCATCAAATAATTACCACAGAGTACAATGACTAAAAATACGATTGAGGCAATTAAAATTGACAACGCCCATGTCCAAATCATCTCCGGCTGTTTGGCTGCAAAGAGTAAGACCATTGCTAATGCAGAGGGTCCTGCTGTTAAAGGGATTGCTAAAGGAACAATAAAAGGCTCATCATCATCTTGTATTTCTATTGTTTGGTTAGGAAAAATCATTCGAATAGCAATGAGAAATAAAATCACACCGCCCGCAATACTCAAAGCAGAGGCGGTTAACTGCAAACCATGCATAATATACTGACCAAAAAACAAAAATATTAACAATACCAACAAAGCGATCAGTGTTTCACGAATAATAATTTTTGTTTGCATCCGTGCCTCATACCGACGAAGCACCGCCAAGAAAACAGGCACATTACCCAATGGATCCATTACCAAAATCAAAGTCACAGCGGCTGTATACAGTGTCATAACCTACCCTCAAGCGGTTAACAGTTTAATACATTCGGCACGTTCTTCTATACGGTCACCCATTAGAATGAATCCACAGATAGCGCCAGTTTCATCGGAGAATAAACCACGAAGATGCTTTCCTTGCCCGTCGACTTGCCAATCTCCCTTGGTGTCTTTTGGAGGGACTACCGATGCAATTGGGCATAACGGTGTTTTAACAACCACAGGCATTACCGGATATTGCAGTGGAACTTTTTTACCGAACAAACACTGCGCTAATATTCGCGAACATTGCATAATCGGCATGATATGAGGGCGCCATTGCCCCATAACCTCAGCACAATCACCCAGAGCATATATGTCTTCAATTGACGTCTGACAATATTCATCAACAACAATGCCATGCTCTATTTTTAGCCCTGTATTTTTTGCCAGTGTTATATCTGGGCGAATCCCAATCGCAGAGATGACCAAATCAACTTCTAAAAGCTCATCTGTGGATAAGATGACACGATAGCCGGCCCCAGAGTGATCAATGGTTTTTACCGTACAACCCAAGCGCAAATTAATGGCGGCATCCCTAAACACATCTTCGACCACTTTACCTAATTGTCTTGGGAGCAAAGCTTTTAGTGGTTGATCACAAGGGTCTATGACTGTTACCTGGATACCTATGGCTTGCATATCATTCGCCAGCTCCATACCCACTAAACCTGCACCTAAGACTACGACACTTTTACACTTTTTAAGCTGAGGCTGTAGTAATCGATAGTCCATCAAACTATTCATGGAGATAACAGCATCAACCGCATCTCCCTCTATCGGAGCCGTAACAGTATGTCCACCCTGTGCTAATACCAATTGGCTATAAGCTTGTTCGCCTCCTTCAAAAAACACCGTTTTACTTTCAGGATCGATCCGTGTCACACGAGTATGAGGTAATAACTTGGCATTATACGCTTCGCCCTGCTCAGCACCAGAAGCGATAACCAGCTCGTCCAATGTTTTTTCTTTTGCTAACGATGTTGATAGCAAAGGCTTCGAGTAAAAATCACCGTCTTCTGCGGTAATAATGACTAACGGCGTTTCACTGTCTAAACGTCGCCAATCTCTTGCAACAGAATAAGCCGCTAAACCACTTCCAATGATGACTAAAGGTGCTGTCATAATACACTCTCCCCAACTAGTTAAATTGATGTAAAGCCCTGATCATTGCATCTACGCCCGATATTGGTGTGTGCTGATCTATACCATGCCCCAGATTGAAAACATGCGGGTGCCCCCGCATGGTCTCAAGTATGTCATGAACCTCACGCGTAATAATCTCCTCTGAACCAAATAACACACTGGGATCTAAATTACCTTGCAGCGCAATGTTTGGACCCACCAAACGTCTTGCTTGTTCCAAATCAATTGTCCAATCAACACCCACAGCATCACAACCGCTATCCGCCAGTAATGATAGCCATGGCGCAGCCTGTTTGGTATAAAAAATCAGCGGAATAGGCTGACCATAACGCTCACGCTGCACACCTGCAGCAATCGCTTTCATGTAAGCCAATGAAAATGTTTGATAGGCAGAGTAGGACAATAAACCTCCCCAACTATCAAAAATCATGATTGCATCTGCACCTGAGGAAATTTGCGCATTCACATAATCAATCACAACTCGAGTCAGTGCATCCAATAAAGCCAACATGACCTGAGGTTGTTGATACACCATCGTTCGTGGTTTCAACCATTGTTTACTACCGCTTCCTTCAACCATGTAAGCTGCAAGAGTCCAAGGACTCCCGGAAAATCCAATCAACGGTATCGATGCCTTCATCTGTGATTTTGTTTGTCGAATAGCTGACATCACATAATCCAATGAAGTTTCTACGTCGATCGACTGCAACGCATTAACATCTGACATGGTTTGAATTGGCGTAGCAAATTGAGGGCCCTCATGCTTGACAAACTGCACAGGCAATCCCATAGCATCAGGAATAGTTAAGATATCACTGAAAATAATCGCTGCATCTAAAGGAAAACGTGCTAAAGGCTGTAACGTTGCTTCAGCGGCTAATTCTGGAGTACGGCAAAAAGTCATGAAGTCAGGCACTTGTTGGCGCAATGCACGGTACTCTGGCAAGTATCGTCCTGCTTGACGCATCATCCAAACGGGTGTTCGATCAACGGATTGCCCCAGTAAAGCTTGAATAAAGCGACTTTTCACAACCATCTCCAATATCGACTAAATTTTCGACGATTTTATCGGATAAGGCCCACTAACACCAGTTGTCTTTCACGGTTTTTTCAGCAATACTCGCCGGCACACTTAGATGACAAGGAGCCCCTTATGTGGTTTAAAAACGCACAAATCCACCCCTTACAAAATGCATTTCCATATCAGCCGGAAAAACTAGAAGAGTACTTAAGCCATCAGACGTTTCAGCCATGCGGCAGTGTATCTCCTCATAGCTTAGGTTGGATCCCCCCGATTGGCGAAGATGATGCGCCCCTGGTTCACGGTAATAACGGCTCGCTACTCTTTTGTTTAAAAATCGAGGAAAAATTACTTCCCGCTGGAGTTCTTAAAGAGCAGCATGAGGCTGAGGTCAAGGCCATTGAAACACAACAGGGAAGAAAGCTCTTCAAAGATGAAAAGCAACGCCTTAAAGATGAACTTTATCACACACTACTGTCTAAGGCCTTCACACGGTCACAGCGCGTCTATGCTTTCATTGATACACGTTCACAACAACTCATCATTGATACTAGTAGTCCTAAACGTGCCGAACAGTTCCTAAAAGTATTTCGACATTGTGCTAACACTATTGGCTTAACACGTTTTGATTTTATCTCACCTCGTAGCGTAATGACCAACTGGTTACAGTCTCAACGATATCCGGGAGGTTTCAGCATTACAGAACAATGTGTCTTAGAAGAACCCAAAGACCACGGAGGAACAGCACGATTCCAGCAGTCTGACCTACTAGGCGACGGAGTCAAAGGCTGTTTAGAACAAGGGAGTCAAGTGATCTCACTTGGACTGAACTGGAAAGATCAAATTCGTTTTAATTTGAAGCATGATTTTTCAATCACCAGCATCAAATTTTTAGATAGCGTTCAAGATTTAGCTCGCGATGGTTTCAGTGAAACTGCAGAGGAGCGACATGCGGCTGACTTTGCTATCATGAGCGAAACATTTTTAAGTTTCTTTAAAGATTTACTAGCGCATTTTATCACTCAAGAGGAAGCTGTTGCTTGTTAAGTTAAAATGACTCTACCGATTATTCAATCCAATATTTCGTTAAAATCATTCAACACGCTAGGTGTCGATACGATTTCGAATCGGTATGTGCAACTTAAGAGTACTCAAGAGCTTAACCCTCTCTTCGAGCAAGGAGAACTTCAAACAGATCTGTTTTTTCTAGGACAAGGCAGTAATCTTTTGATAACTCGACCTGTACGAGCACTCATTTTACACAACCAATTGCAGGGTATGAGGATAGAGCAAGAAACATCAACCACGGTCGATATTACCGTTGCGTCTGGTGAGAACTGGCATCAGTTAGTCTGCTATTGCATCAATAACGGTTACTATGGACTTGAAAATCTGTCTCTCATTCCAGGTACTGTAGGAGCAACACCCGTGCAGAACATTGGTGCTTATGGGGTTGAAATCAAAGATGTCATACTCAGAGTAAGTGTATTTGATACCCTCACTGGAAAAACTCTTGAGCTTGACAACAACGACTGTCAATTTACCTATCGCAATAGTATTTTTAAAACCACACAGTATAAACATTGGCTAATAACAGCTGTCACGTTGCGTCTTAAAAAAACTTTCAGAGCACAACTTGATTACCCAGTGTTAGCCAATTACGTGAAACAACAAAGACAGACGATAACAGCCAACACAGTAGCAAGCGCTGTCATTGCCATTCGACAATCAAAATTACCTGATCCAACCACCACTGCGAATGCTGGTAGTTTTTTTAAAAATCCCATTATTAGTCATGAACGCTATCAACAATTAATCACTGATAATCCGACAATGCCCTCATACCTGATTGACGACCAGCAATATAAAATTCCAGCTGCCTGGCTCATCGAGCAATGTGGATGGAAAGGTAAACGCCATGGCAATGTCAGTATGCACCATCAACAAGCCGTAGTATTAATCAATCATGGCAATGCTACGGGTCAGGATCTTTTAAAGCACGCCGAACGCGTCAGCCATAGTGTTAAACAGCGCTTTGGTATTCAACTCATCCCTGAAGTGAATATTCACTAATGCAAACATACACGATCTATATATTGTTGTGCGAGAATCAAAGCCTCTATACAGGCATTACAACGAATCTTGAAAAACGTTATCAGCAACATTGTGATGGTACCGCTGCAAAATACACTAGAAGCTTCAAGCCCGTATCATTAGCTAAATACTGGAGCATTGGCTCAGACAGGGGCCATGCTCAGAAAATCGAATATCAAATCAAGCAACTATCACGAGAAAAAAAACGATACCTTATCGATCACATTAATGATACCAACCAATTGATTGCATGCCTGAGCAACACAAAATTCACAGATAACTAATAACTACGACTTTCTGAAGCGTAACTTTAATTGCTTAAATACCATATACGCTGCTGGAACGATAAATAACGAAAACAGTGTGCCTCCAAGCATCCCCGATACAATCACCAAACCAATTTGATGACGACTATTTGCACCTGCTCCAGATGATAACATCAAAGGTAAGGCACCCATCACCATCGCTGCTGTTGTCATCAGAATAGGACGTAAACGCACTGAGGAACCACTCATGATAGCATCGAATATTGATTCACCTTGATCTAATTTCGTATTAGCAAACTGAGTAATTAAAATCCCGTGCTTAGCAATGAGTCCAATTAAGGTAATCAATCCAATGACCGTATACATGTTAATGGTACCACCAGCATAACGAAGACAAAGTAAGGCAAAGACAATCGATAAAGGTACGCACAATAAAATAATCAATGGATCAAGGAAGCTTTCAAATTGCGCGGCTAATATTAAATAGATAAAAACAACTGCCAGTAAAAACAAGGTAGCTGTACTGCTATTCGAATTGATAGCATCCAAGGCATCTCCTGAAAACGTAAAACTAACACCGCTAGGTAATAAGCTCGGTAGCTCTTGATTTAGGTATTGTATAGCCTCCGCCATCGAATAATCCTTACTAAACTGCGCCGTAATGGATGTGGATTGCTGTCGATTATAATGCGGTAATTGAGATTGCCTGATAGCTGGTTTAAGTGACACAAGCTCTGACAAAGGAATCATATCACCAGTTGAACTTTTCACATAAAAAGACAGTAACGAGTACAAATCAGAGCGCAGACTTGCATCTGCTAAAAGATAAGTATAATAGCTAAAGCTACTCAACGTAAAGCTGGTCACATTCTGTGTTCCCAGTAGCGTAGCTACAGTATCCGTGATTTCTTGAATAGGAACATTGAGCTTTGCTGCCATGATCCGATTAATCACAATATCGTACTCCTGCATATCGTAGGCAATGTCTGTACGCATATCCTGAAAGTGAGGATTATCTGATTGTAGCTTTGACATAATTGAGGATGCATTTTTATAGAGCTGATCATAATCTGATGCACCATATAACAAAAATTCCACACCATCATAACCGGCGTGACTCCCACCAATCGCATGAGCCATCGCATTGATACCGGTAGCCTGCTTAATACGCTGATTCATGATGTTTTGCACATCTTCTGATGACATCATTCTCTCTGACCATGGCTTTAATTGCATGATAACAAAACTAGGAGCTCCGTGAATATTATTACCCTGCGCAAGGGATACTGTCGATGAGATAGCATCAATCCCATGAGTCAGTGAGACAATGGTGTTTAGTTTTGTTTCAACAGATTTAACATCTTCATTAACAGGCGCATGGTAAACCACAAACACCAAACCCACATCCTCATCAGGTAAAGCATTAAAAGGAACAGAACGCGCGAAAAAACCACCCACGATAACAATGATAATCATACTGAGTAACACGGTGTATTTTTGTTGAAGCACCCAGCCTAAGATAGTTTGATAATTAATGATTAATCGGCCGAATAATTGTTCGACGCACCGTTGCCATCGAGCCAATGAAAATCTTCCGATGTTATTATCGACTGCCGTAGGTGATACTAATAATTTTGAGCACATCATGGGCGATAACGTTAGAGAAACAAATCCAGAAATAATCACAGCACCAGCCAATGTGAACGCAAACGGTGTTAAAAATGCTGCTGCCATGCCTGTCATAAAACCAAAGGGGGCATACACAGCAGCCAATGTTAAAGTCATCACAACAATTGCAAATACAATCTCTTTACTACCATTGATAGCTGCCTCTTGAGGCGACTCGCCTGCTTCAATTCGTCGATATGTATTTTCCAATACGACAATCGCATCATCAACCACCAGCCCAACAGATAGCACGATAGCAATTAACGTCACCATGTTAATACTGAATCCCAGGACATACATGAGTGCAAACGTTGAGATCAAACATATCGGGATTGTAATCACTGGGATAAATACACTTCGCAAATTACCCAGAAAAATTAAGATTACAAAAATAACAAATAACACCGCGAATGCGATCGCTGTATACACTTCATCAACACTCGCATTCATGAAGATGGACATATCGCTAAAGGGTGTCATAGTTAACCCTTCTGGTAATGAAGGCTTTAACTGCTCAAGAAACTGTTTAACCGCTGTTGCTGTTTGAATCTCATTCGCATCATTCGTTGTGTTGACTTCAAGAATGATAGCTGGTTCTCCGTTATACTTTGCAATTACAGAAGTCGTCGCAAAACCTTTGAGCTCAACACTAGCAATATCTTTGACTGATAATAAAGTGCCGTTATCATTCTTCACCACAATATCTTTAAAATCTTGGATGGTTTTAAGGGAGGTGTCCAAATTTAATGGGAAATCAATCACTTTACCGGTTATTGTACCAGCAGCCTCTTGAGTATTAGCGTCAGCAATGACCTCGGCTATCTCTCTGACAGATAAATGTAATGTTTTTAATTTCTGAGGATCAACAGTAATGACCATACTATAGGGATCAGCACCATGTGACCGCACGTCACCAACACCTTCAATCTGTGAAATCTGATCCTCAATATTCCTCGTTACAAAATCTTGTAGATTTTGTAACGGCATATTTGGATCTGAAATAGCAATACGTAACAAGGACGTTGAGCGATACCCTTCTTTAACAATTGGTGAACTGGGTAGATTATCGGGGAGCCGCTTCAATGACATATCAACCCGCGTCCTAACATCATTCATCACTTCGTTATAGTCTGCATGGTCATTGAGAGTTAAACTAATTGAACTCCCACCCTTAATGCTCGTAGACTCGATGTAATCAATTCCAGAAACCGCACTGATCACATCTTCCAGTGGCGTTGTAATGTTCTCTTCCATGTAAGAGGCACTGGCACCATCCCATGCTGTACTGACATTAATGCTATTCGTGCTGAAGTCTGGTAGATAATTTACACTTAAACGGGTAAATGCGAGCAATCCAAGTATGATCAACACTAAACTCAATACCGTGGCTAAGACTGGGCGCTTAATGCAAACAACCGATAGGTTCATTTTTCGCACTCAGCTGTTGATGTGACTTTCACTGAAGAACCCTGATGTAGCTGATCCATCCCGCTGGTAACAATACTATCATTTGCTGTTAGCCCTTTAAGCACTTCCACATCATCACCATACTGGTCACCTATAGAGATATTGATCTGAGCAGCTTTACCGTTGTCGACAGTATACACCGAATAACTACCAATATCGGTTTGAACACTCAATCGCGGCACCAACAAGACAGCACTTTTTTGACCAATATGCTGTGTAATCATCACATCCTGTCCTGGATAAAAATGATGTTTCGGATTGTCCAGTGTCGCTGTCAGTGCAATGGTTTGCGTCTCTGGATTGATTGCACGTCCGATAAACGAGACTTTTGCCGAGGCATTCACTGAACCTTTGTAGTTTTGAATAGACACCGATTGATTTATGGCTAATGACTTTGTGTACCAGCCTGGTAATGAATACACTGCTCGTAATTGATCTGAATTCACAAGCGTTGTGAGCTCAGAATTATTTGTTACATAATCTCCAACACTCACTGTGATTTGTCCAACATAGCCATCGAAAGGTGCATTGATAGACATGTTATCCAACTCAATCTGCTTCTGCTCAACGGCATTAATCGCAAGGTCATAGGCTTGTTGCAATGACTCTAGATCTTGCTTTGAAATACCTTCGTTCTTAACTAACGAGCGCCCCCTCTTGAGCTGTTTACCAGCAACGACCTTAGAAATCTTTGCAGCCGCAAGCTCAGCCACCTGGTCTTTGTTATCCAATTGAATCACTGTTTCACCTTGTTTCACAAAACTACCTTCTTTCACTGGTATCTCAGTGATGTAGCCTGCCTCTTTTGAAGTCAGTGTCGTATGCTTAGAGGCATACAGTCGTGCCGACGATGAGACTTTCAGATCCACTGATTGTGGACAGATATGGGACAACGCTACATTAATCGTCGCGCCTTTCGCCTTAGCACGTTTACTTGCTGTTTGACCTGCTTTATCAGAGCCACTACAACCAACCAAACTGAGCATAATGAGGAGAAATAGACCTCTTGATAACATACGATCGCACATAAACAACTCACACATGGTATGAAATTAGAATTACTATAGCACGACTTATGTTTTTTTTTGAACTTACCTACACTGAACATCAAGAAGCACACGCTTGACTGATGAATAATTAATATTCTCTTAATGTGAAAAATGATGTGCCTTACGATAAGTTAGCGTAATGGCTTGGTATTATATCTTAGCACTAACGCTTAAGAATAACCCACAAAAACACCAACCATTGACGACGTGTCACTGTTGTACGCCTCACCCTTGAGACATCCTGCGAGTCACCGTATAGAACACATATTTTTAATTAAAGAAACAAAACCCAATCGATCATGAGCCTCCTCTCACACAACAACACATCAATACGAGATACAACGATGCCACACCCTAAAAAAACAAATTCACTGTTAATATCGTATAAAAAAGACGCTGTGATAGCAGCCTGGGCCGAGGATCTCACATCATGGCTTCAGGACAGGCTTCCCGACGTTAAAGTGGATAACGATATCATAGAATGCTTCAAGGCATTGTTAAATCACCATGGACATCAATACGATAGATCCATGAAACTTCAGATCCCTCAACATGATGTGAAACTCAGCGACTGTAGGCGCATCATACATCAAGCTCCATTCTGGTTTTATCCTTTCCAAGTCAGTGCGATGATCAACTACAATGACTACCTGAAACTTTACCGAGACTACAAAGACAATCAACGAAGTTTCCTGCTACCGATAATCATCAATAATGGAACAATTGATCATGTGTTTTTTCTAGGACAGTCATCAATGATCACCTCCGTCAATGATGCAACAGTGACATCACACCTTCACAACGAACAAACGCAAATCCATCGATTTGACCAATACCAAGCGGCACAAGGTCTACGTAACAAATATGACTTAAACCTGAAACAATGGGCTAAGGCAATTGCATCCTCTGAACTATGTTGGCAGCGTTATGAGAGACTTAACCTTCGAAGCGAGTGGATGAAAACCCTATGCAACACCAAAATTCTGCTTAATGAAACCCAACGAACCAAATGGCATTTTTTTTCATCGAGCCCCTCGGATACTGATCAATTAGCTTTTATTCCCTTAGCTAATACACCTCACAACAAGCATGAAGTGATGCTTCAAGCTATTAGGATAAATCCTCATGGTAAAATATCTCATCAATCGTACTGGACTTTTCAATTAGAAGACCTTATCAAATTTGAATCGACCAAAATAACAACATGCGATTCCCATTATTATCTGACCGCTCGAAACTCTGAAGGAAAAACTGCACGCTTCATGTATTACGTTGATGGTGATGATTGGAAGCTACATAGCATGACCACAAAAGCACATGAGATTAAAAGGCAGGTCACAGAAGCTACAGTCACCTCACCCATGCAAATGCGTTCGTAAAAATAGTTTTTGTTACGCACTCAATCTCTGGCCCACATACACTGCCCTTAAAATTGCATTAAAAATAACTCCTTGTGATATTCAACTTATCAATTTAGAAAAACACCCATTAAAAAAGCCAAGATTAACCTGGCTTTTTCATGCAACAATCCGTACTTACTTGAGATTATTTATGCTATGGGTAGTGTCACACCACGCTGACCTTGATATTTACCTGCACGGTCAGCGTATGATGTTTCGCACACTTCATCAGACTCAAGAAACAGCACCTGAGCAACGCCTTCGTTGGCATAAATTTTTGCTGGTAAATTGGTGGTGTTTGAAAACTCTAACGTAACATGCCCTTCCCACTCTGGCTCTAACGGCGTTACATTCACAATAATGCCACATCGAGCATAGGTTGATTTACCCAAGCAAATCGTCAATACATTTCGAGGGATTTTAAAATATTCAACAGTGCGCGCTAAGGCAAACGAATTAGGTGGAATAATACAGACGTCAGCCGTTTGATCCACAAAACTATTGGCATCAAATGCTTTCGGGTCAACAATGGCCGAATTAATGTTTGTGAAAACCTTAAATTCATTTGAACAACGCACATCATAGCCATAGCTTGATGTACCATATGAGATCACTTTGTTGTTATCTACGTTGCGCACCTGCTGGGGCTCAAATGGTGATATCATTCCTTGCTCTTTGGCCATACGCTGAATCCAACGATCAGATTTGATACTCATACTCACTCTCCTGTTGCTGAGGTATCGGACTCCACCGATACATTAAAATGATGGTCATAATTCACGGGCAGCTTAATGATTTCAGCACATAACTGTGTTGCAATATGATGGTATCGTTGTGCTATCTCACCATCAGTATCTCTGCAGACAATCGGATGACCTTGATCAGCCGCCTCTCGAACAGGCAATGATAGAGGTAATTGACCCAATACGGGAATAGACTCTGCATCGGCCATAGCGATGGCGCCGCCAGTTCCAAATAATGCGGATTCATGCCCACATGCTGAACAAATATGTGTACTCATGTTTTCTATTACACCTATCACGGGAATAGAGACTTTGTGAAACATTTGTATCGCTTTACGAGCATCGTATAAAGCAACGTCTTGTGGTGTTGAAACGATCAACGCACCGGTTAAACGAACTACTTTTGATAAAGTTAGCTGAACATCTCCAGTACCTGGTGGCATATCAATGATCAAAAAATCCAACTCTGGCCATGATGTTTGCTGCAGAAGTTGCGTCAATACTTTACTCACCATGGGGCCTCGCCATACCATCGGCTGATCTACGCCGACAAGGTAGCCCATCGACATGCTATAGATCCCATGCGCTTCTACAGGTTCTAAACGAGCTTCTTTGGATTCTGTGATACCTGATACACCCAGCATGGTGGGTTGATTAGGGCCATAGATATCTGCATCTAATATACCTACCCGGAAGCCTTGTTGCGCTAAGGCACAAGCTACATTCACAGACGTGGTTGACTTACCAACACCACCTTTTCCTGACGCCACTGCGATGACATTACGCACATTCGCAAGCGCTTTTTTATCAGATGGCTGGCCATGTGAACGAATACTCAACGCCCACTCTATGGACAATGCAGCATCGTGAATCACTGAACTACAATTCTCTTGAATCTCAGCCTCCATCGTAGAACGTTGAAGCGAGGAAACTCCCACACGTAACGTTATACGCAAGCAACCACCATCTGAGGGTGAGCCAACCATAGCAAAACGCGCCACATCCACCAATAAAATATCAGAATGAGGAATGACATAATGGGCCAATATTGATTCAATAGCTGCTGCTGTAATTGTCACTTGAGACCCTCTTGAGAACGATGCGAGGCAGTATAACACGCCCGATCCCAAGGCCCAATATCCTCTGAATCTCAGCTTGTCCAAGTACTACACATACTGACATGAACCTTGTATAGTGGCTGCCAATATCACACTGCTAAGAGACAGCCCATGGATCAATCCATTCCACGCACTATCCTCGCCACCATTGCGCTCCCTTATGCCAATGGCCCCATTCATTTGGGTCACCTTGTAGAAGCAATACAAGCTGATATCTGGGTACGTTTTCAACAATTGCGTGGTAATACGTGCTTGTACCTATCTGGGAGTGATGCACATGGCACGGCCATCATGCTGTCAGCAGAAAAACAGGACTGCTCGCCCGAAGAAGTGATCACTCGTATTCGTCAACAACATATGACCACCTTCAGCGGATTTCAAATCCATTTTGACGCATTCCACACAACCCACTCTGATGAAAACCGAGCATTGTGTACGACTATTTACAACGCATTAAAAGCTCGTGGCGATATAACCACTCGCTCAATCAGCCAAGCCTTCGATCCTGAAAAAGGTCTATTTTTAGCTGATCGATTCATAAAAGGCACCTGCCCACGCTGCAAGGCACCTGATCAATTTGGCGATAACTGTGAAGTCTGCGGTGCTACTTACAGCCCCTCCGACCTGATTAATCCAACATCAGCACTCTCAGGCGCAACACCTATCATGAAAGAATCTGAACATGTTTTTTTTCAATTAGAGCACCATCGTGACACGTTAGAGGCTTGGGTGACTGATGAACATTTACAAGCGCCTGTTTCAAAAAAACTACGCGAATGGTTCAACGAACCGCTACGAGACTGGGACATCTCCCGTGACGCACCGTATTTTGGCTTTGAAATACCAGATGCACCAGGCAAATATTTTTATGTTTGGATGGATGCACCCATTGGGTATTTAGCGAGCTTAGAGCATCACTGCCAACAGCATGATGACTTAACGTTGGATACTTTCTGGAACCCTGACAGCACTGCTGAGGTCTACCACTTTATTGGTAAAGACATTATCTATTTTCACGCGCTGTTTTGGCCAGCTATTCTACAAGGCGCAGGTTATCGCCTACCGACGGCAGTGTTTGCGCATGGATTCCTTACTATTAATGGCCAAAAGATGTCTAAATCTCGTGGCACCTTTATTACCGGTGACCACTACCTTGAGCAATTAGATCCAGCCTTTTTACGTTACTATACTGCAGCGAAACTTTCTTCGCAGGTTGAAGACATTGACCTAAGCGGAGAGGATTTTCTACATCGCAATAATTCTGACTTGGTAGGTAAATATATCAACCTGGCGAGCCGCAATGCTGGCTTCATTACTAAGCTATTTAACGGGCAGCTAGCAGATTCACTTCACGATCCTGCGCTTTATCAACATTTCATAGATGCCGGTGATACTATTGCTCAACATTACGAACAACGCGAGTTCAATCGTTGCATGCGTGACATCATGCAGCTCGCCGATCAAGCCAATCAATACATCGATCAATACAAACCCTGGACGTTAGCCAAAGATCCTGGACAACACCAGACAGTCCAGGCAATTTGCACACAGGGACTCAACTTATTTCGTGTATTAACAACCTATCTAAAACCAGTGCTACCTGAAATGGCCAAACAAGTTGAGACGTTCCTCAATTGTGAACCGCTTAACTGGCAAAATAGAGAAATGCCTTTACTGAATCACACCATCGAACGCTTCAAGCCACTACTGCAACGCATCACTCCAGAAGCGATGGAACAACTGATGGGACCCAATGAATGAGCTCGTTAATTGATCAAATTGACGCTTTACTCCCTCAAACACAATGCCGTGATTGCGAGTATGAGGATTGCCGCTCTTACGCGACGGCCATTGCTAATGATCATGAAGCACCCAATAAATGCTTACCGGGTGGAGAAACCACCTTTGAAAATATTGTAGACCTAATACAAGTCGATCCAGAACCATATCGTGCAAGCATTCAAGCTAATACTAAAGCTATCAAGCTTGCCGCTATAAGAGAAGAAGAGTGCATTGGCTGCACTAAGTGTATTCAAGCATGCCCGGTGGATGCCATCATTGGCACTTCAAAACACATGCACACCATCATCACTGATGTTTGCAATGGTTGCGGACTATGCTTACCACCCTGTCCTGTGGACTGCATTGACTGGCTACCCTCCGAAAAGCGTACTCGTAGCGATGTCTTTGCCATGGCAGACCAATCACGAGAACGGTATCACCTATCGCTAGAACGTCGTGAACGCAACAGACAGCGTGACAAAACAAAACACCAACAAGCAAAACTGCAACAAGGATCCACTCAAGAAACGGTAGACGCTCGCAAGCGTGCTATGGCTGAGGCTATGCAACGTGCGCGCGCAAAAAAACGCTCCTTATGAATAAAGAGAAACGCATCGAAATATTTGAACGCTGGCAGGCACTGAACCCAAAGCCTACCACCGAACTGGTGTATCACTCGGATTTCGAGCTGCTGATTGCTGTTATGCTTTCTGCACAAGCCACTGACATCAGCGTCAATAAAGCGACTGCTCCCCTATTTCAATATGCCAATACACCAGAGGCTATCGTCAAACTCGGTGTAACTCGGTTAAAACAGGCCATTAAAACTATCGGCTTATACAATACCAAAGCAGAGAATGTTATTAAGACATGCCAACAACTCATTGAGAGACATCATTCACGCGTACCTGACACACGAGCCGCTCTCGAAGCATTACCCGGTGTTGGGCGAAAAACAGCTAATGTTGTCTTAAACACCGCTTTTGGGCAACCAACTATGGCGGTAGATACTCATATTTTTAGAGTCGCCAATCGTATCCCGTTAGCTCCCGGCAAGACTGTTCTAGAGGTCGAGAAAAAACTCCTGCGCAATATCCCTAAAGCTTTTCTTTATGATGCTCACCACTGGTTGATCCTACATGGTCGCTATGTTTGTACGGCACGAAAACCACTGTGTAGCTCATGCCCCATTGAAGACCTTTGCGAATACCGCAACAAAACCAAATAAGCAATTAAATATAAAAATAATCATATTATCATCTTGTTACCGACAATCTTTTACTTGGAAAAATTCTACTATAATAGGTTATAGGATGAACTACTGAGAAAAAATCATGAAACGCATTATTCAAAGCTGTATTATTGTTTACTGTATCCTACCACTATTTCTCACACCACCACTCACGTTTGCAAAAAATGACAGCCATAATCAATTACGTATCATTTCAGATGGCTATGACTACTATTTATGCTCAAAGAGTATCACTGCCAAAAAGCTTTCAAGACATCTTCGTAAGCTAGGTCTATCCACTAGCGGCATAGAAAGTGTGTTAAACCTAGCCCAGACCAACGCGAACAATCTATCCGGATATACCATACCCAAACGTAAGCACTTAAGAACGATCATGTATTCCAGTGATAGTCAGGATTATCGAGCATGCTCACGCACGTTATCTGAGAAAAAACTACTTCGTATCAGCAAGAAAAGAGGATTCAAAGATACAACCGTTGAAAAAGCCATGGATCAGGCAATGCAAAATACCATGGTGCTTCAAATTATCATGAAACCATAACTTTGAGGCATAACAGGCGTTTTAGACACTAGACACGCGAACCTCTAAGTAATAATATGGTGCCCCTTAAGTGATTCGGTTGAAATCTTATATGGCTATATCACACTCTTACCAGCTTGCGTTAGTTTACTCTAGAAGTATCGAAAACAACTTAATACCAACACCCTCTCAACAGCTTGCTCGCCTTATTCGGTCATTCAGTCCGGAATACATGAGACTAACACCAATCAGTGATGAGCGCTTACAATCTCAACTGTTTGTACTCAAGAGCTTATTACAAATCATTCAAAACCACCCCAATACAGACTTTGGTGCGCAGCTGCTAGCGCTGGCGAATACTATAGAGCATTCAGAAAGACAATTTTACGAGCAAGCCTACCTGTCTGCTGGTCATAATCCGATTTATGCATCACACATGGGGCTCGTATACAAAGATATTAAAGATAGATCACGAAGCGCAATCGACAAAACCGCCTTCAAACAAAGAATACGACACTGGCTTTTTGAAGAAGACCCCAAATTACCCGATCAAGAAGACATAAAAAATTCATCTAGATCGTTTCATCAACGTTGCCAGAGAGTGAATGAAGGCGCATTAAGAGAAATTGATGCAATGACGATTAGCCACATTAACAATCCCTCCTAATGTCATTACTTTTTGTAATGACACTAAAAAGTCTATCTAAAAAAATGATAGGCTATTCCCAGCTTTTTACTGAGCTATTAAACATCTATCGAACTTTAAAAATAATAGAAACTCTAAAGAATCTTTATCGACAGGTACTCATCAATAAAAATTATATAAAGCACATTGATGTAGCAACCCAACTCTAAATAACAACAGAAAATATCCGTTTTTATCAACGGAATAGTAATAGGGATATAGTGCAAGATACACTAATCTCAAGAATACTCAACTTGATATTGATTATAAACTTATCCTATTTTTTATTTATACTAGGAAATGATCGCATTTCGCATTCAGAGTTCCTAGCACTTTTTGGTTCAAATAACCCCATAATACCTTGTGGAGTTATCGTCATTTTTGAAGAGAATGCTTTATAGTTGTAAGAATCCCTAGGAACAGCACTTCCTGAGGAGTGCCCGGAAATAGTCAAATGTGACTTACTTGTATCCTGCTCGAACTCAATGATAGGGCATGATGAGATACTGATCGGTTTATTTTCGACATCTTGTGAGAGCAATTCACCTATACAAGCATCTACTGAAAAAGTTAAACGCAAGTCAGGTAATATTCCAATGACTTGTTTGAAAATCTTTTCAAAAGCATCCTCTCTTAAATTATTAAAAGCTCCGATATTACTTTCAAGAAAAGCTCTGATATTACTTTCAAGGTCTGTCATTCTAATCAGAACAATCTCGAGAAACTTTACAATTAGCCCACCAGTTTCGCTACCACCACGCCAAGGATTATTTGTATCGGTGGCAGGATAATCGGCAATATGCAACCCTTCCTCATAAGAAGTCTTCGGGAAACTGTGTAACATACAGCTTAGACAATGACTCAGTATGAGAAGTTTTGTATATCCGGATATTCTTTGTTTTAAACACTTTAGCTCGTGGTTATTGTCTATACTGTTTAAATTGGAATCAACAGTGTTAGCTTTTTCAAGAATATTTAAAAGAGCGTGTAACAACGTGTATTTCATGGCATAAAGATTAAATTTAGACCTAGTCTGAATGAACCACGATAAGAGCGGCTTTTGCATAACAAATGGGTAATTATGTTTTAAATAACTAGCAAGCGCTTCTTGTTTACTAACCACCTCGCCATGAGCAGCTTGCACTAAACACTGAAAAGACTTAGGGTGGGCATCATCAGTACGCATGTTTTCTTTACCTTTTATTAAACATCTTATTACCCCAGCTATACAAAATTCTTTTTCAAGTGAGACAACTGAGCGTTGACTTGAACATTGCATAATCACTAGCACATCAAGCCTCCACCTTATCCATCTATTTAACAAAAAGACAGATTTAAGGTATATTTAATGGTGTTTTAATAGTTGACTAAAAAAAGATCTGGTAAGCTGATGTTAATTTCTTAACCTGATAAAAATTATGATTGAGCTTCTTTCATCTCAGAATAAAAATAACAGCCCTAAAAAAAATAATCTGATAAAGAGGATTAACCAACACCTCGACACATTATCTCATCAACAACGCATACCCAAAAAACCACCTTTAAAAAAAGAGACCTGTACTCTAGTTGAGCTTAAGTACTTTTTTTTACAGAGACTACTAAACCTTATCAGTCATCATCAACCGTATTCCGATAGCGCTCTACAAAAACTTGTCAATGAATTTGCAGTCAAAAAAATCACTACGCATTACGCACAACCTGGTGAGATTCATATCAGCGAGTCTATGAGAAATTTAGTATTCCAGGGGATTAGTTCCATGACTAAGCAGCTTTATCGAGAGGCGCTCGAGCTATCTGAAGTAACACCATCCAATTCTATTTAGGCACCATCTCAAATACAGACTTTATAAACGGTATTGTAATAGCGCGCTGGGCTGCTATAGAAGCCTCATCTAATGTCACCAATACTTGAAACAGATCTGACATATTCCGAGGCATACGATTTAACAAATAGGTTGCAACCTCATCGGCTAACTTTAAACCTCGCAACTCTGCTCGAAACTGCAACACGCGAACTTTATCTTGATCACTTAGCGAATTGATCTGATACACTTCACCCCACGCTAATCGAGAACGCAAATCTTCAAGCTGCATCACTAATTGTCGTGGAGAGACTTGAGCAGACACAAGCATTTTTGCCTGTCGATCTTTCAATACATTGAAAACATGAAATATAGACTCTTGCCACTCTGGTGCAGTAATCAGCGAGTCTATATTGTCAATGCATAATAATTCGCAAGACTGTACGGATGATACAAAATCCTTAGGAGATAGATTGTATAGATTACCGTCCACCAATAAAGAAGACGAACTTTCTACCTCAGTATATCGCGCTGCAGCTTGTAATAAATGAGATTTACCAACACCACGATCACCCCATAAATAAAAAACGGTTTCGTTGGCTTGTTTTAAAAAATTTTGTAAAGCTAGAGTAATCTGCTGATGATTGTATGGATAATAATTATCAAATCGACACTCATCATTTAAAGTCACATCAAGCGGCAACTGTATCATCTCAAGCATTACGACATCACCTGTGAGTCAAACGTTGAATTGCCTTCTCTCAAACCTTGAGATACAGCATGATTTTCCGTCATTGTTGTATTGCCATTAAGAGCAACTGGCTGTTTCGCCTTGCTTGAGAGAGCCATCTGTTGGTCATGCCCCCTCTCAGCAGCTTTATCCCAGCTGTAATGCAATGTCTGTGATGGATCTTGGACTACCAATGAGTCTTGGATTAAACAATGACTATTGAAAAGAGCCTCTTGAAGCTGACGAACACCACCTTGAATAGTTAACGAGACATAGAGTGTCGATCCTTGCATGTCACTTAGCGATGTTTTTTTGACCATTGGCAGTGTCTTCAAAAAATCCATGACCTCTGCATAATCAATCAAATCAGTAATGCGAGATACCTCCAGTGATACAACTTGCTGTGCTTGTGAGCCGTCTAATAATGCATCACCCGCCGTAACGTCCGTCACTCGATTGAGTGCAGATGATAATAAATCCAACTCTGATGAAGCGCGATCATTCCATGTTAAGTTTTGCCCCTTAACGGAAAAAGTCCACTGACCATACCATTCATCAGCATGATCTGTATCGGCTTCACTGGAATAAATGCCAGCTATGACAACTGATGACACACCATAGCGTTTCATCAGTGCTTGTATTAAATCTTGCTTATTTTCCACCGAGGAGATGTTGATGGGCTCTGGATCTTCCAGATCAAGTAGTGGTAATAAAATTGGCATACCTCGACTCTCAGCAAACTGTATCAAAGTATCGTGAATTTCGGAGTTATCCGCTGAAGAAACCACCTGATGACTCTGATGGTCTTCTACCTGAATCCAAAACAAAGTAGTAGGACGTTTTCCTATCCACCTTATTTGATCTGCGGCTTGTAATAATTGAGCTAATGCTGGCTGATTAAATGTCACGATGAGCTCTGTTTGTTCACCCTCTGTTGCATAGCGGTAATTAGAGACATAACTCGATGCCTGCGAAAGTGCCTTGGAAATACTTGGAGCGGCCAACACCTCGGAACTTCCACTCATTTTCACGAGCACTTGTCGGAAAATATCGGGTAACACACGATTAAAATTCTGGGTATTTTCTTCTTGAACCATTGAAGACCCTTGGTTCATCTTCAGGTTAGGCAGTGCGAAAACGAGGTGTGAGCTAAGAAAGCAAACTACCAATACCATTAACTGTAATACACCACGCGTTATTGCGACTCGGTCAAAAAAAATCCTGGCTAATTTCACATGCATCATAGCGCCACACAAATACTCAATTCCCACAAAGGATACACCGAACAAGACTTTCGTTCCACCACGCCTGATAGTCATAACAGCCCAACTGCTATCTGCATATACATACCGCCTAGAAGTCTCGCCAATTTAAATAGTCACTGATAGAATACGCTCCTTGTTAAGGAGACACTATGAACCATCTCACAAACACCACTCACCCACTGTCCTATAAAGCTGCTGGAGTTGACACAAAAAAAGCGCACTCGTTGATAGAGAGAATAAAACCACTTGCTCATGACACACTCAATTCCAATGTCCTAGCTGGAATAGGTGGATTTGGAGCCATGTTTGAACTCCCCATTGAGGAATACCCGCAACCAATACTCGTATCTGGTACTGACGGCGTTGGCACAAAGCTCATCCTAGCCCATCACCTTGACCGCCATGATACTATCGGAATTGATCTGGTCGCTATGTGTGTTAATGATATTCTCTGCCAAGGCGCAAAACCGCTTTACTTCTTGGACTACTACGCAACAGGCTCACTGAATGTGGCACAAGCAGAAGCAGTAGTCAGTGGTATTGCCCGAGGCTGCCAAGATGCAAATATGGCTTTAATTGGTGGTGAAACCGCTGAAATGCCGGGCATGTATGACCATGACCACTATGATCTAGCTGGCTTTTGTGTAGGTATCGTCAATAAACCTGACATCATTACTACAGACCGTGTTGAAGCTGGAGATGCCCTGATCGGGATATCATCTAGTGGACCCCATGCAAATGGGTATTCTCTAATAAGAAAAATTATTGAACAAACACAACCCAACCTCAACACAGCATGGAATCGAGGTGTGACCTTGGCAGATGCCCTGTTAGCCCCTACAAAAATTTATGCTAGAACCATACAGACCCTACAGCAACACATACGTGTTCATGCCATTGCTCACATAACGGGTGGAGGACTCACTGAAAACCTTCCTCGAACACTTCCTAATCACTTAAAAGCAGCCATCAGCTCCACAGCATGGGAGTGGCCTGCCATTTTCCAATGGCTACAACAAGCAGGGCGTCTCACATTTGAGGAAATGATCAATACTTTTAACTGTGGAATTGGCATGATTCTGACCGTTAATGCCAAGGATGTTGAGAAAACCCTACACCAATTAACAATCAGTGGTGAATCAGCCCACCACCTAGGGTACGTTGTCAGTCGCTCTCATGAAGAAGCATCGATACAATGGGTCAATTAATATCCCCTTATTCCATCGCTGTTTTAATATCAGGAACAGGTACTAATCTTCAAGCGCTTGTTAAAGCCCAGCAAGAGGGCCTGCTCGACGCGCACATTGGCTTGGTAATCAGTAACGAACCAAAAGCTTTAGGTCTCAACCATGCTCACAAAGCTAACATTCCCACCTGCATCATAAACCACCGTGACTTTTTAACTCGATCACACTTTGATCAGGCAATCACTAACAAACTTGATCAATTAGATCCTAATCTGATCGTACTTGCCGGATTTATGAGGCAACTCACTCCCCACTTTGTTCACCAATATTACGGGAAAATAATCAATCTTCACCCTTCCCTACTCCCCAAATATAAAGGGCTAAATACTTTTGAACGTGCATTAAATGAAGAAGCAAAAGAACATGGGAGCACGGTACATTTTGTTGCTCCTGAGCTTGATGCCGGGCCGATCATTAGTTACGCTCGCTGCTCAATACAACCTCATGACACGACTAAAGATCTTCAAGAAAGAACAAAAGCACTTGAGCATTATTTACTACCATTAACCGTTCAGTATTTTGCCAAACAAAAAGTCTCTCTCTATCACCGACAAGTCACGTTAGAGGACCGGATATTACCACCAGAAGGCACTGATTTAACTCAAATAATTCATAAGTTTACCCATTAAGCACTACCCACCACAGTACTATTCTGCTACAATAAATTGGTCAATAAAGATTCAAAGCCCAACCCCCTGGGCTGAGTACAAAAAAGAGGAGACCCCAATGGTCAAGTCAGAATTAATCCAACGCATAACCGAAAGGCAAGATAATTTATCGCTTAAGGATGTTGAACTCAGCGTTAATCATTTACTGGAAGTCATGAGCGACACTCTGAGTAACGGTGATCGCATTGAGATCAGAGGATTTGGTAGTTTTAATTTACACTATCGTCCTCCACGTCGAGCGCATAACCCAAAAACTGGTGAACGTGTATTTACTGAAGCAAAACATACACCTCACTTCAAACCAGGAAAAGAGCTACGTGATCGTGTCAACGATAGTCGTTCAACCGTTGAAATCAAAGATCAAGGTGATGATGAGGATCATGATGAATCGATGGGTTCATTAAGTGACAGTAACTTTATCAGACCACTCGACGATCAAAACCACCAAGAATAATAACTAAGGGTAAAAACGCTAAGCTTAAGCTTAGCGTTTTTTTATTGTATGCCTGAATTACCAGAAGTCGAAATAACACGCCGGGGTATAGAGCCGGTTATAAACCATCAAACCATTGAGCTGGTTAAGGTACACACGCCCAAACTACGCTGGCCTATTCCTCGACTTAATCAACATCTCAAGCACCAAACCATCTCCTCCATCACTCGACGTGGGAAATACATTCTTATACAAGTAGAAAAGGGTACCCTTATCATTCACCTAGGCATGTCCGGTTGTTTAAAACTAGTTCCAAAAAAAAAGCCAAGGATTAAGCACGATCACGTTGAAATCTTTTTCGAGTCGGGAATCTGCTTACGATACAATGATCCAAGACGCTTTGGAGCGATGCTATGGACAACCCAACCTGCAGAGAATCATATCCGATTAATTGATCTTGGCGTTGAACCGTTAGAAGAAAACTTCACAGGCGAAACACTGCATCAAATCATACAAAACCGTCGGTGCTCGATTAAAACACTGCTGATGAATAGCCATCTCATAGTTGGCATAGGTAATATTTATGCGACTGAAGCATTATTTATTTCTAAAATATCACCAATTATCCCTGCGCATCGCCTCTCAAAAAAGCGTTGCGAAAAACTAGTATCCACTATCAAGATGGTACTCAATCATGCTATTCATCAAGGAGGCACCACCCTCAAGGACTTTCGTAACAGTGACGGTAAGCCAGGCTATTTTTCACAACAACTACTGGTTTACGGAAAAGCGGGGCTCCCTTGCCCTAACTGTAAAAAAACACTGACATTAATTACTCAGCAGCAGCGATCTACCACTTACTGTACCCACTGTCAGAGATAGCTCTTGCCCACGATCTTGTTTGTGCTGACAAAATAAATTCGATACTATCAAAATCAACCTCATGCACTTCAAGGAAACTAGCCATGCCGAAACAACGCCCCTTTGGCTACTCTCTTTTTCAATACCTCGGACTGTATGGAATAAGCCCTTCTGAAAATATCTTAGCTCTTAGACTTGATAAAATTTTTAGTTATTTGATGATCTTTGCAGCAATCTGCCTACTCTATGAGTGGCAGCATTACCGCACTAATGCTGAACATAGCCAACTTTTTTTTGTCATAGACTGGACAATATGGTTATTTTTTATTACTGAGTTCATCACCTTGTTTAGCTTAGTAGATAATAAAATACGATTCCTTAAACAACAATGGATCATCATACTGATCATCATTTTTGGCCTACCTATTTTATTTCATGCAGGGCAACCCTCCCAGCTCCTTCTTAATCTACGACCATTACTAACACTGTTTATACTCATTAGAACCGGTCGTATGATCATTCTTTGCTTCATTGACGGTAGACTCTATACCACACTGGTTGCTGCAGCAATTATTGTAATGCTATTTGGTATCTGCGTTGCGGGCATTGATCCAAATATCAATACAGCATGGGATGGTATCTGGTGGGCTATTGCAACAGTATCTACCGTTGGCTATGGCGATATTGTTCCACAAAGTCTATTTGGACGCATGATAGGCTGTTTGTTAGTGGTTGTTGGCATCGGTGTTTTTGTGGTTCTTACTGCTAATTTTTTGAAGATATTACTCAAAAAAGAATCTGAATTAATTGAGCATGAAGTGCATGACATCAACGACATCAAACAACAATTAGACACAATACAACAACAACAAAAAAAAATGAGTGAAATACTAAACAAGCTAACTGAATAAAGATATTCAGTGCAATAGACCTAGGATTCTGTCAAATCCTTATATCGCCGCATTAACGTTTCTTTCTTCTCTTCAACACCGACTAAAATACATTCCACGGGACACACCTCTTGGCATTGAGGGGTATCGAAATGGCCCTGACACTCCGTACAGCGCTTGGGATCAATCTCATAGATCATTTCACCCATATAGATCGCATCGTTAGGGCACTCTGGCTCACAAACATCACAATTGATGCATTCATCTGTAATTAATAAAGACATAACAACACACCTAGCTTAATGCTTGAATATATTTAAATACCGAATCGCTCAAAAAAGGAGACGAATCACGGCCTAATGTTAGAATCTCCCTCACCATAGTCGCAGACAGATAAGCATACTCTTGTGCCGATGGTAAAAAAATCGTCTCTATTTCTGGTGCTAACGTATCATTCATACCTGCAAGCTGAAACTCGTAATCAAAATCAGAGACTGCACGTAGTCCTCTGATGATAACCCCAGCACCATGCTCACGAGCACAATCCACAAGTAATCCCGATATGGGAATAACATCTACAGAGGTTATCTGACTAAATGCTAATTGACACATGGCCAAGCGATCATCCAGTGAAAAATGAGGCTCCTTCCTTACACTCGTAGCCACCCCGACAACTAAGTGACCACATAATTGAGCAGCTCGGGCAATCAGATCCTCATGGCCTTTAGTAATCGGATCAAATGTACCTGGAAAAATAGCGGTTTTCATATTACTGTCTCCACACTACTCGCTAGTTTTTCTAAATCATTCTGATTAAGCGTATCACAACATGACCTCAACGTATGACCACATGGCAATATTAAATCAGGAGTAATCTCAAGCAGAGGATATAATACAAACGCTCTCTCTTTCATCGCATAGTGAGGGATTTGTAGATATGGAGTCTGTATAAATTCACTACCATACAAGATAATATCGATATCCATCTCACGCGATTGCCACCGCTGACCTATGACTCTTTTGCGTCCTAGCTCGGCTTCAATTGCTTGCGTGACAATGAGCAGTGACTCTGGTGAATAGCTTGTTTGTACCTCAACAACCGCATTTATATACTCAGGCTGATCCAAACACCCCAAAGGCTGACTCCGGTAAAAACTGGACTGCTGACTGAGTAAAATACCCGGGTCATCTTTCAGTAATGCTATTGCTTTTGAAATGTTTTGTGTAGAGTCGCCTAAATTACTTCCCAAGGCTAAAAATACTGACGCCATCATTTAGAACGTCTCGCATGTTGTTGATCTTGTAGTTTTCGTAACATCCTCATGCGAGCCTTCGTTGAGCCTGCCTGATAAGATCGCCACCAGTGGGGCCATTTAAATCTAATCTCTCCGGACTCAGCTCGCAACTCTAGAAAATCGTAAGCCGCTCTAAAGTACCTTTGAGCATATAAGTTATCGACACGCCTCACTTTAGGATCTTGTAGATGCTTTTGCATGCGCCACATTGATCGCATCATGTGCAACATACGGGAGGGCAATCGAATTAAATGCGTTGTTTCATCCAATGCTAAGTCAATCGCACGCATAAAGCGGACTGCGGGTTTTAATTTTTGATGGCACAATTGCGCTTCATGCCAACAAACTACTGGCCAGAAGAAAACAGCCATTAAAAATCCTGGATTAATTGATTGACCTGCTGCAAATCGCTCATCAGTTGCTTTTAGGGCACGATTGAATAAGGCCTGGTCAGTAGCTATATCTCGATCCTTTAATACTTTTGTGACTGTAGGAAGTAATGCATCAAGATAACCATAATCAAGCATTTTACGGTACGTGACTTCAGCGTAACCGTGAAAAAATAGTTTTAACCACTCGTGAAATAAACGTGACGAGGGCACCTTGGATAATAAAGCATGTTGGGTTCGAACCATTACTTCTGTATCGGGATGCATGGAAAAATTGAGCTTTGCTGCTAATCGGATCGCTCTTAGCAGGCGCACAGGATCTTCCGTGAAACGTTTTAATGGATCACCAATAATCCGCATCACACGATGACGCAAATCCATTAGGCCACCGGTGTAGTCAACAATGGAAAAATCTTTAACGTTGTAATAGAGAGCATTCACAGTAAAATCACGACGCCATACATCTTCCTCTATTGAGCCAAACGTGTTATCCGACTGTATCTCACCTTGTGACGCATCTTGAGTATCAGCCTTATCTTGATGGGCTCTAAATGTAGAACACTCAATAATCTCCTCTCGAAAATTGATATGCACTAAGCGAAAACGTCGTCCAATGATACGACTATTTGAAAATAATTCACGAATTTCTTCAGGATGCGCGTCAGTAACGACATCGAAATCTTTTGTGGCTTGCTTAAGCAAAATATCGCGTATACTCCCTCCAACCAGGTATGCCTCATACCCCGCACGCTGCAAACGGTAAAGGACTTTTAATGCATTAGGACTGATATGCTTACGAGATAAAGGGTGATTCTTCCGTGTTACTACGATACTAGTAGAGTCACTTTGCTGTGCCCGAGTTGTTAGTGTTTTCCAAATATTTCGACTAAACATACAGTTACTCTACCTTGTGCGATGATTTAGAGAGTCTATGCGTAATCACCGTCTATGTTGGCTTGTGTTTTATCACAGTCGATCAAAAATTACCAGGCAGGTCAAACCAACTACTTAGATGACCTAGAATCGTTATGATGATGCGGTATGTGAATAGCTTGTCCTTGAACACAAGGGGTTTTCAACATCGACTGACTTGCCCCCCATGCCTCACTGACTGGCGTCAACGTGGTTTCATATTTCTGCGCCAAAATCACATACACCCCGCCTAATCTCGGACAGCACATCTGGCCTAACGCCTCTAAAAATAATGTTTTTTCCCATACATGTTTATCCTCGAATGGTGGACGAAAACACAGGGTTTTTTGTATGACCACGTGAAAACCACAAGTTCTTAGCCACGAAACAACGCGAGACAAGGGATAGAAGCGCCCACACCATGGATAACTACTATCGCTTGATAACAAAGAGATTGCTCCCCATAAACTGCGACTATTGAAACCAAGCAAGTATAATTGACCATCTGGGGTCAAAGCATCATAGAGCTGTTGTAAAAAGTCCAGAGGTTGATTCAAAAAACTCAATAAATGCGCGACAACAGCCACATCAATAGACCCAGGAGTAAATGGTAATGCTGTTTGATCTGCTACGATAACATCCTGAGAAAAATAGGTCCTTAACGTGTCTAATGCACAATAGAATTGATGCGGAATTGGGCTATCTGCAATTAATTGCAAATCACTAGGGCCACCACACTGAATAATCACATCACCCAGCTTGTGTGATAGCAGTGCAGACAATATCTCGCGTTCTTGCTCAAGCAGTAACAGTCCGGGATGACGTCGATACCAATAATCCATTGTTACAAAAAAGTCTTCCATGACTGACTCGCTGCTTGACTATCACCAATTAACTAATTAATACTAACACCAATTTGTCCTAGAGGAATAGCTATGTACACTGTCCATGCGATACCTGCACTTAAAGACAATTATATCTGGATGATTCAACATCAAAAATTAAAAAAGGCGATAGTCATCGATCCGGGCTGTACTACTGCAGTTATGGATAGACTCGAGGCTGAAAAACTCACTCTAACTGACATACTTATCACACACCATCACCTCGACCATACAGCAGGCATTCAAGCCTTACAGCAGCATTTCCCTAATGCGCACTTGTATACCCCCTTTCCTAATCAAGCAGCCAATCGATTACAGCAACAAGTCCAAGAAGCTCAACGTCTATCTTTTTGGGACCAAGCACTATCATTAAAAGTCATCGCTGTACCAGGACATACACTTGACCATATTGCTTTTGTTAATGCTCAATCACTCTTTTGTGGAGATACCTTATTTAGTAGTGGCTGCGGTCGTCTTTTTGAAGGTAGCTATCAACAGTTATTTACCTCCCTGGAGCGATTAGCACAACTCCCTGCAAAAACTGCAGTATTTTGTACGCACGAATACACACAAGCTAATTTAGCTTTTGCTACAGCCGTAGAACCGAACAACAGCGCCATTCATAGTAAACAACACTGGGTTAATGATCGCTTAAAAAATAATCAACCCTCGTTGCCCAGTACGATAGAGAACGAACTCCACACAAATCCATTCTTAAGAACCAGCCACCCAGACGTTATTTCATCTGTCTGCGCCCATACTGGTAGTAATTTGCAAAACCCACTTGATGTATTCAAAGCACTTCGACAGTGGAAAGATCATTTTACACCCAAATAGAACCAACACTATTGAACTGGTCACTTATACCCCGTAAGATTCACGAATGCTAAAATACTTTTTTCGACTAATGGTGTGCGGGCTCTTCTTTTTTGCTTTTGTTGCTTGCTCAACAACCACAGCTTCGTCAAACAACAAAACTATTTCTTCGAATCATCAGCGCAGTTGGCTTAATAAAACCCTTCATCCTGATCTATGGCAGGCCATTAATCACACTGAAAATCTACTATACAATCCACAACAGAGTGATATCGCCAAACAGATTACTTTTTACACAAAAAACTCGCGTACCATCCCGATACTAGCCAATAACGCACAACCATACCTGTACTACATCTACCAACAAACGCAAATTCGTCATATGCCTGCAGAGCTAGCTTTGCTTCCTATGGTAGAGAGTAACTACAATCCTTTCCTCTATTCTAATCAAGGAGCAACTGGCCTATGGCAAATTATGCCGGGCACTGCCTCTGGCTTTCATCTTGATATCAACTGGTGGTACGATGGTCGCCGTGATATAAGGGCATCCACCAAAGCTGCGCTGGATTACCTCTCTTATTTACACGATTTTTTTGATGACTGGCTACTTGCTATTGCAGCTTATAATTGTGGTGAGGGAACCGTCAACAAAGCCATTCACCATAATCAGCAAGCCCATTTACCAACTGATTTTTGGTCTTTATCATTACCCTATCAAACTAAAATCTATGTCCCTAAATTACTAGCATTAACCACAATCATAAAAAATCCGGCACAGTACAACACACTCCTTCCTAGTATCCCTAACACTCCTTACTTCACCTCTGTCCCTGTCAGCGGACAAATTGATTTTTCACTAATAGCCAAACTTGCTGATATTTCACCTAAGACTGTGAGAGCACTGAATCCCGGCTATCGAAGATTTGCAACAGCACCTACATCTCATGACTCGCTCTTACTACCCATTGAAAAAGCGCCGATTTTTACTGATAACCTCAACCGTCACACCGACAAAAAAGTTCACTGGGAACATCATCGAGTTCAAGCAGGCGATACATTAAGCGACATTGCAAAGCACTATCAAACGCGTGTTTCAGTATTAGAACGTGTCAACAATCTACATTCTAGTATCATTCATCCTAATCAAGATTTGCTTGTTCCGTTATCCAAAGAAATTAGTATAGCTGCGACACAACACACAAGACAAATTGATAACATTGCTGAGGACCATGTTCCAGGGCCTCAAAAAGTCACCTACACCGTTCAACCACATGACACACTAGAAGCCATTTCACAGCGATATCACGTGACCCAATCGGCCATAAGTTTTTGGAATCATCTCTCTAAAACACAACCGTTACATATCAATCAAACACTCGTCCTTTGGCTATCACCTCGTACACTACACTCTCCCTCTGCGGTAATTTACACTGTAAAATCTGGCGATACTTTAAGCACCATAGCGCAACGTTATCACAGCACTACTGCTCAATTAAAAACTATCAATCATTTGCCAAATAATCTCATTCGAATAGGTCAGAAGCTCACTATCACGCCAGGCACCGTTAAACGGCATAACTTTCAGCCGAAACATAGCCGCGAAATGATTATCCATACCGTACATCAAGGCGAGTCCATTTCTACCATTGCACATCATTACCATGTTAGCTCACACCAAATTGCCCGCTGGAACCACCTTAATAACCTCTCTCTGATACACATTGGCCAAAAACTTCAAATCTACCCAAAAGACACTGCATAGAGAATACTCTCTAGTCCTATCCCGGGCGCTCAACATTCACGACTATATTTGATACACTGCTGCTCCATTAGTACGACGTATTAACACCATCAAAAGGATATCTCATGACGGCCAATATCATAGACGGACGCCAGATAGCTGCTCAGGTAAAAAAAAATCTCAAACAAAAAATCGTAACACGATTAAATCTCGGTCTTCCTAAACCTGGATTAGATGTTATTTTAGTCGGCAACAACCCTGCATCAGCCACTTATGTTCGTCATAAACAAATTGCCTGCGATGAAGTTGGTATTTTATCACGACGACTGGACTTACCTGAAACGACCTCACAGGCAGAGCTAGAATCACTGATTGAAACTCTCAACCAACGCAAAGAAACGCATGGTATATTACTACAGCTTCCGCTTCCTCATACTTTAGACACTAACCCTCTATTATCACGTATTAATCATCTTAAAGATGTTGATGGCTTCCACCCTTTCAATATTGGTCAATTGGCTCAACGTCAACCTACTATGCGACCCTGCACACCCTATGGTGTTATACAGCTCCTTAAGTCAACTAAATGCGACCTCAGTAAAGCACACGCGGTTATTGTCGGAGCCTCTAATATTGTTGGTCGCCCCATGGCATTAGAATGCTTATTATCTAAATGTACCGTTACCATCTGTCACCGTTTCACACAATCGCTACAACAACATATTCAAGATGCTGATATTTTAATCGTAGCTATTGGAAAACCAGGTATTATTCAATCTGAATGGATTAAACCCGGCGCTATTGTTATTGATGTTGGCTTCAACCACCTACCTAATGGACGAGTCTGTGGCGATATTGACTATGACTCAGCAAAAGAACGTGCTGGCTGGATTACACCTGTTCCAGGCGGAGTCGGCCCGATGACCGTTGCTGTTTTATTAGAGAATACATTACGATCAGCTGAGCTGCATGATGAATAGTTTTAGTAAAACGATCTGTATCACTGGTGCAAGCAGTGGTATCGGTGAAGCACTCGCTATAGCTTACTCCACATCAAAGACTCATTTAATTTTACTAGGCAGAAATAATGAGCGGTTAAAGGTGGTCCAACAGCGGTGTGAGTCAAGAGGAGCGACGGTTATTACTCAAAGCATAGATATAACTGATCAATCTAAACTCGATAAATGGTTAGTTAAACAAGACATTCAAACGCCGATTGACCTTCTTATTGCCAACGCTGGATGCTCAAGTACACAACTACAGAACTTAGGATCATCACAAAATGACATTGAACAACAACTGTGGAACATTCATCTCCATGGCACCTTAAATACCATCCACCCTCTAATTCCTCGTATGCAGAAACGTCGAGCTGGACACATTGTCATCATGAGCTCGATAAATGCATTGATTCCAACGGGAAGTTCAGCCGCGTATGGTGCTGCCAAAGCCGCTCTCCTTCACTATGGTCGATCTCTTCAAGGGAAACTTGCAACGGACAAGATTACCGTTAGCGTCTTGTGTCCGGGATGGATTAAAACGCCTCTCACTGAACAAAATCATTTCCCGATGCCATTCATTTTATCGCCCGAGAAAGCAGCGATGTATATTCAAAAAAAACTCGATAAACGAAACCACTGTATCATTTTTCCATGGCCGATGCGTTGGCTTGCAAGATGCTATCAACTATTACCTTCCGCCTTACAAAGGGCTATCACACAGCGCACCTAACGCCTTACGTAGATGCCATGCTAGTAGCTGATCACCCTCTTTAGGAATATATTGATTACCATTAAAATATATACAAGATATAGTTTTCACTGCGCTTATGAATGAATAGTGTCTATGTTACAGTTTTGACAGTATTTAAAGATAAATGGATTTATCTCATGGCATACCCTATCAGACATTCTCGTGCATGGCTTGTATGGACAATTGCTGTCATTTATTACCTATACGAATATATACATCGCATTGCACCGTCGGTCATGGTTAGTGATCTAATGCATAGCTTTCAAGTTAACGCTGCAACGCTTGGTAATTTGAGTGCTATCTACTTCTATGTTTACGCATTCTTTCAAGTCCCTGTTGGAATGCTAGCAGACCGTTATGGGCCTAAGCGCCCTTTATTAATCGCCTGCATTATTTGCAGCCTAGGAGGTATTTTTTTCTCAATGGCTCATCACCTCTATTGGGCACAATTTAACAGAGGCTTAATTGGATTAGGGTCAGCCTTCGGATACATCTGCTGTTTACGATTAATTATAAACTGGTTTCCTAAAAAACAATTCGCATTAATGTGCGGCCTAGTCAACATGGTTGGCATGATAGGGGCGGTATTCGGTGAAAATATCATGAGCCATATAATCGGATTATTAACCTGGCGTGAAATTATTTTGTATCTCTCTCTTTTTGGGGGAATAATTACTTTATTGATAAGTCTCTTTATAAAAGACTTTCCAATCAGTAGTAAAAAAATTAAACCACATTCTCAAAATCTCCTTACTCAACAACCCATTCTTCATCACTTAACATCTATTATAACAAAGCCGCAAATTTGGTTTATCAGCCTCTATGTAGCAACTCTGTACTGCAGCTTCGATACACTTGCTGCTTTATGGGGGATTCCATATTTACAAGGAATTTATAAGCTATCACTCATACAAGCAACATCGATAGCAAGCACCATCTTTGTGGGTGGTATCTTTGGTTTTTTATTTTTTGGTTTTTTGACGACACATACACATAATAAAAATAAATTGACTATGGTGATATCCGCTTGCATTGTTCTCATCAATGCACTGATACTAAACCAACAACCTAGTAATATTATTATCGTACGATGTCTATTCTTTGTACTCGGTTTTTGTGCTGGCTCTCTCTCCACAGCAACTGATTTACTAAAATCACAAATACCTAATAATATCAGCGGCCTCGCTATTGGCGTACTTAACTTAACATTAGTTACTATAGGTGCATTATCACAACCATTATTCGGCTATCTATTACAGATAGGGCATGCTTCAGCAACCACACTCAGTGTATTTCAAGCATCCGATTTCCATCGTGCATTTATCTTAATGCCATGTCTCTTTGTGGTTAGCGTACTGTGTGCTTTACTCACAAAACAAATTGATAATCCTAGATAGCGCCATTCTAAACTGATAAAGAAGAACACCACATCATTGTGTGGCGCTTTAATGGATAATAGTGAAAAGACTTATTATACTTTGAATTAATACGTCACATAGCTAATGTCGTTCAATTTAAGGCTATGGCATATTTGAGATAGACATATACAATATTTTTTCATTTAAAAAAGCCCTCAAAAGAGGGCTTTTAAATCCACTAGGGGTATGAATTAAACATCTTACCCTAAGAGTAATAAGTTAAGCTCTCTTACAAAAGCCGAAGGATCTTTCAACTGCTCACCCTCAGCTAATAAAGCTTGATTCAATAATACTTGCGACCAACGAGATAATTTTTCCTTATCCGCTTCATCTTTTACTTTTAACATTAATGGATGTGTTGGATTGAGCTCAAGAATAGGCTTTGACTCTGGAAATGCTTGACCTGCAGCCTGCAATAACCGCTGCATGTGACCCGTCATACCTTGGTCTCCATAGACAACACAAGCAGGTGAATCAGTTAGACGATGAGTCACACGAACATCTTCCACAGCATCACCCAATGATTGTTTAATTTCAGCAATAGTATCCTTGAATAGCTCTTCTTCTTGCTTTTGTTGTTCTTGAGTTTCTTTATCCTCTAAGTCACCCAAGTCAAGACTACCCTGTGAAACAGATTTTAGCTGCTTACCTTTGAACTCATTCAGGTGAGAGACCAACCACTCATCGACTCGATCAGAAAGCAATAACACCTCAATATCTTTCTTACGGAAGACTTCTAACAATGGGCTATTTTTTGCTGCCATATAAGTATCAGCTGTCACATAATAAATATGATTCTGCTTACTATCCATTCGCTCAACGTATGCTGCAAGTGAGATATCTTGTGTTTCACTACTGGTATGCGTTGAATTAAATCGTAGTAACTCAGCAATTCGATCTTTATTCTGAGAATCCTCTGCAGGTCCCTCTTTTAATACCTGACCAAACTCTTTCCAAAACTTAGCGTATTGCTCTGGATCATTGTCAGCCATTTTTTCCAAAGTACTTAAAACACGCTTAATACAACCATTTCGTATCTTATCAATAGACGCATTTGTTTGAAGAAGCTCACGTGAGATATTCAAAGGTAAATCACTGCAATCAACAATACCTTTTACAAACCTGAGATACATTGGCATAAAATGCTCTGCATCATCCATGATGAAGACACGCTTAACGTAAAGCTTTAAACCGCGCTTGTGGTCACGATCCCACAAATCAAAAGGTGCGCGCGCAGGAATATAAAGCAGACTTGTATACTCAACACTCCCCTCAACTTTATTGTGTGCCCACGCTAATGGGTTTTCATAATCATGTGAAATGTGCTTATAGAGATCTTGATACTGCTCGTCTTGAATATCACTTTTTGACAACGTCCATAAGGCATTAGCTTGGTTAACGACCTCCTCTTCCGGCACAACTATCTCACCACTTTCTTTCTTTTTCTTATCATCTTCGGTTTCGGCCTTGGGCATACAAATCGGTAGAAGTATGTGATCAGAGTATTTTTGAATTATCGTTCTTAAGCGAAAGCCATCTAAATACTCCTCCTGGTCTTCTTTTATAAAAAGAATGATCTCTGTACCTCGTTGCTGTTTAGTAGCATGCTTTACCGTGTACTCGCCCTTACCATCTGATTCCCAGTGTACCCCTTGGTCAGCAGCCATACCTGCCTTTCGAGTCTTGACAACAACTTTATCCGCAACAATGAATGCTGAATAGAACCCAACTCCAAACTGACCGATTAGTTGAGAGTCTTTAGCGTTATCACCTGTCAACATTTCACGAAATGCACGTGTACCTGATTTAGCAATCGTACCCAAATTCTCAACAACGTCTTCGAGACTCATACCAATACCATTATCACGAATGGTGACTGTTTTATGATCGGCATTGCAATCAACCCATATTTTTAGATCTGAATCACCTTCATACAAAGCACCGTCAGCTAGTGCCTCATACCGCAATTTATCAGCAGCATCTGACGCATTTGAAATAAGTTCACGCAAAAAAATCTCTTTATTGCTGTAAAGCGCATTAGCTACTAAATCAAGCAACTGAGTAACTTCAGCTTCAAAGACATGTGTTTGAGCAACGTTAGCTTTAGTATCTGATGATACAGTCATTATGAATCTCCCATTTAACAATTATCGCTAGGTACTAGTTGGGGACATACAGAGAGATTTCAAGATCAAAACGGTGAAATTCTTCAATCAAGATAGTTTTTACAATAACTAATTGTTATTCGTAAAAAAACCCGCACTAGGCGGGTTTTAAAAAGGATAGGTCCTTAAAATGTAAAGCGATAACCTAGTTTAGCAAGGTATAGGTTTACATCTGGATAACTCTCACCTTCGTTTGAGTCAGATGTGCCATCTATATAGGAATACTCAGCAAGGGCATAAAAATCATCACCCAGGTCAAATGAGAAACCTCCACCCACTATCGGAGCCCAATAATAATCATCTAAGCCAGCGCCGTCTAAATTTCCATTATATTCATAAGATAGACTTCGATATGCTATCCCAGCCTTGGCAAAGACCCCTAACCTGTCTGTTATTTTAAAATCATATTTACCCTGTAAATAGCCATACCATGATTCATAAGAGGCACTGACCTTATAGCCCAAAGATGATTCATACAGTTCAAACTCTGCTTTTGGTAACATACCTAAACCTAGCTCGGCCGAGATACGTGGCATCAAAGCAAATCCAACACTGCCTTGATAACTCATACCCCCATCTAAATCACTCGTATCAATCCAACTGGTCGAATTATAGTAATCACCATAACCCGTCTGAGCATAACCAGCCCCCACTTCTGCGTAGATATATGGTCGAAAGGTACTCACTGGAGCCTCGGTTTCAGACAGCCATTCCGACCCACCCGCATAAGTACTCATTAGACCTATAAGAGAGAGGCACCCTATTAGGAGTTTTGTTTTTTGTAATGTCATGACATACATCCTTATCGTTATTTACTATCTATTACACTGATTACATCTTCATCAAAAGCAGAGTAAAAAATCTAAATAAAAAAACATTAAGGAAATATTAACTAATTCGACTTCAATTCACAAATGATTTTTAAAAACATATAAGAGAGATGATTCAAAAAAATACTATTTTTTCAGTGCTAAATGACAATTAATGCTAAAAAAAATACATGCATTCGATAAAACGCATCAATGTTGATTGTTTTAAGCACAAAATGAAATTTAATAACGGTCAATATGAGAAAAAAACCCTTATTGATTCCAAATATTAAATAATGAATTATGAAAAAAGTTTTTGAGTAATTCTTTCATTGATTCTCGAAAAAGAGTTTTATAATTAAATAAGCCAACAATGTTCATTAAAATGAAACTTATTACATAGCAAAGCTTAAAAAAATACACCTCATCATTCACTAACAACATGAAACCAAAAAAAAACCACATAAATTATGGGTCTTTTACAGAAGGATTTTAGATATTAAATTGATAACCGATCTTTGCCATGTAAAGATCGATAGCAGGAGCTCGAAGACCTTCGTTAGTATCATTGGAACTTCCGATATAGTTATACTCCACAGATATATTAATTTTTTCTTTAACATGATAACTAACACCCGCACCCAAAATTGGCGCCCAATAGTAATCATCTATTTCATTATCATCGAGCATAACTACCATATGTCGATAAGCCATACCAACTTTTGAATACATATCGACCCGTTCTAATATTGGGACCTCAACACGTCCTGCACTGAAGAGATACCAAGACGATACTTTAAAGTCATCTTCAGAACTTCCATCATAGGCATCGGCCTTGTACTCCGGCAAATAACCGCCACCAAACTCAATAGCCAGACGAGGCAATAACACATAACCCACATTAGAGGACAACAGTAACCCTCCATTTTCATTGTTAGTTCCAGACAAATTCTGTGACTCATCATTAAACGATTGATAAAAGTCGTTATAGTCAGTATCCGCGTAACCAAGCCCTAACTCACTATAGAAATATGGCGTGAATGATGTAACGGGCATCGTTTCTGAACCACCTGCAAAAGCAGAATGAGTACCACAAACAGCAACCACTGCAATCAAAAGATTGGTTTTTTTCAGCATAATATCCCCAAGCTCACATAAGAAATGTTCATAAGATTTAGATCGTACAACATATAAGCCGCTAACAAAAGCGCGACACCTTTCCAAAAAAAAACCCACTCAATGAGTGGGTTTTTAAATGGATCAAACAAGACTTAGAAGTTGAATTTATAACCAACTTTACCTAAGTAGATGTTTGCTGATGGGACTGTTCCGAAATCATGCTCTGAATCGTTTTGGCTACCAATGAAGTTATATTCAAGAGCAACATAAATGTTGTCACGAACAGAGTAGCTTGCACCAGCACCAAAGAATGGAGCATACCAAGTTTCACTATCGTCAAGAGTACCGTCGTTTTTAGCAGAACCGCTACGGTAAGCAAGACCAAATTTTGAGAACACATCAAGCTTGTCATTCATAACAGCAGTGTCGATTCGACCAGCACCGTACGCGTACCAAGAAGATAATTTAGTATTTTGAGCAGAAGCATCATTTATCTTAAGTTCAGGTAACATTCCACCACCAAGCTCAACAGCCATGTGAGGCATGAATTGATAACCAAAATCACCAGCATAAGACATACCACCGTTAGCATTATCGATGTCATTGAATACTGAAAAAGCAGAGGCGTCAAAGTCTTCATACGCAGTTTCAGCGAAACCAAGACCTAACTCAGCGTAGAAAAAAGGAGTGAAAGATGGAGCAGCAGGAGCAGCCATCATTTCCGGACCGCCTGCATATGCAGAACTAACACCTAGAACAGCAGCAGCTGCTACCAAAAGATTTGTTTTTACCGACATTGTATTTCCCCTTAAGGTTAATGAACAAATTAAAGTCGAGATACTACCTAACTCTGACTTATAAAACAACTCCACTTAGCAACCCCATTGCAATGGCTTTTGTTTTAATGGAAACATCTTATCGAAAGAGTATTCGTGAAACAATACGTTACAAGCCAAGAGACCCACATTAAACCAATATCCATTCAAATAGTATTTTTTACAACGATTTTATGGTGAAAAAATAGTTTAATAAAAGTACAAGTCTATTATTTAGGCCTATTTTAAAGCCTTTTTTTTAAAAAAACCTCTAATCTGACAATACGTTGTCTATCCACGTAAAAAATCGTGAGGCTTTGAATTGTCTTACTGCGTTAATGATAAAACCTAGCTTTTCAATGAATTCGCACAACACTATCTTGATGCCCTTTCAAAATATGTGTAATCTCGAAACGATTATTTTACTGGAGTCGTGTAGGAGCAAAATTACTTTCACACACAAATTACTTCCGAGCTTAAAACTAACCCACAGCAACTCTAATTTAAGGAATATAGCATGTCGTTAAAAAATTATTCATCACTCTTATCGTGCAGTATACTCCTACTATCTTTTTCATGCTCAGCCGGTCAAATTGCCCAGTATCAAACTAGCGAATCGTTGAGTTTAAACAAGCCTCAAATACAACAAACCTTTACTGCTCACATTAACGCAGGCTATTCACTGGCCAACTGGTCTGATAGTTATTCTTACAACTTCACCAGCAATGGAGACACGAGCTTTGCTTTTGGATTAGATCTAACTCGAACACTTAACCGATATATCAACTTACAATCGAGTCTAATTTACACACCTGATGTTGACTATGATGACAATGGCGGGCATTCCATCTCGCAATGGCTAACAACAACTATGGCTGAAATTAATTACCCTCTATCTAACTCTACACGCTATTTTTTTGGTGCTGGACTTGGTATCAGGCACACTAACTTTGACGGAGATAAATCTTTTACAATACGTCCTACAATGTCTGTTGGTCTTCAATTTAAGCTAAACGACTACTGGGAACTTCAAAGCCAGTACCTTCGTGTGAACAACGTTGGAGACGACAGTCATGGCAATTACATCCCAGTATCAAATATCATTTCATGTGGTATTGGCTACTCGTTTTAACTGATTATTACCTACACCACGAAGCGCACTCATAAAAAAAGGATAGACTATGCTTTTCAATAAAAAAATTATTACCACGATAGCCATATTTTCTGTTTTATTCCTCTCTGACTCATTCGCGAATGATTCACAAAACTACCAAGTCTCTCCGGAACAACTCGCCTTAGCAGAACAAAATGGCTACTTTGCAGGACTAGATCTTGGCTACTCACTGATAGACTGGGATAGCTTTTTGCTTGGCGATACTATCTCCTCAGGGAGCAACGGTGGATTTACTGCAAATATAAAGGGAGGATATCGTTGGAACCATCGATTAGCTGCCGAGTCTGGATTACAATACCTTCCTAGTGTGGATTACACGTCTAAAGGGAAAGACTATAGTATCACGCAATGGTTTAGCTATCTGGCATTAGAACTGGATGCATCTATTTTTCCAAAAACTGCAACCTTTATTCAAGCGGGTCTTGGATATCATTACATAGATGATGAACAAACTGGAAGTGACAATACGATTAAACCGTACTATGCAGCAGGAATTGCTTACACAGTCACACCCAAATGGGTTGCAGACATAAAATGCTCTTTTTATAGCACCGACGAAGAAATAGATGGACACAATGGTTATGTGCCAACTATTAACACATTCACACTAGGCGTGAAATACCTATTTTAGAGCTCATTCCTTAAATACAATGTCACAAATCATCTACGATAATCTTAGCCAGATGTTAATGATAGATTTTCAAACTTGAATGACCTTCTCTGTAATACCCAACCAACGCTGAACTAGCATCTCGACGTTGTTAGCAGACATCTCCTTATATAACGTTTGAGCTATCCTCTGAACTTCAAAAATTAAATCCTCATCTCGCAGCATATCTGCCACTCTATATCGAGCCAAGCCTGCTTGACGTGCCCCTAATAACTCTCCTGGCCCACGTAATATTAAATCTTGCTGCGCGATATAAAATCCATCTGATGACTCTCTAATGACCTGTAACCGCGACTGAGCGTTTTTTGATAAAGGGGATTGATATAAAAGCACACAGAAACTCGCACTTAATCCCCTGCCAACTCTTCCTCGCAACTGATGCAACTGAGCTAGACCTAATCTTTCTGGGTTCTCAATAATCATTAAACTAGCATTTGGAACATCTACACCGACTTCCACAACGGTTGTTGCTACCAAAACATCAACCTCACCAGATGCAAAAGCATGCATCATTGATTCTTTTTCAGCACTTGATAAACGACCATGAATCAACCCTATGGATAAATCGGGCATACAGAGCTGCAATTGCTCCGCTGTTGATTCTGCAGCCTGGCAGTGCAACACTTCAGACTCTTCTACCAAGGTACATACCCAATATGCCTGACAACCTGTCGAGCAATTTTCACGCACACGAGCAATAACTTGTTCGCGCTTAGATTGTTCGATCATAACAGTCTCAATCGGCTTCCTACCTGGTGGTAATTCATCAATAATCGAGCAATCTAAATCACCGTAAGCACTCATAGCCAAGGAGCGAGGAATAGGTGTAGCTGTCATAATCAACTGATGAGGTAGCATATCACTTGACTCACCTTTACTCTTTAAAGATAAACGCTGATAAACACCAAATCGATGCTGCTCATCTATAATGACCAAAGCTAGTGCATTAAACTCAACATTATCTTGAATCAAAGCATGGGTACCAACAACTAACGATAAATCACCTGACCTGATGTGCGATAGCGTTTCTGCCTTAATTTTTGATGGTAATTTACCAGGCAACCAACCAACACTAACATTCATCGGCTGTAACCAACGCTTAAACTGCTGATAGTGCTGTTCAGCTAATAGTTCCGTTGGTGCCATAATAGCAACCTGATAACCAGCATCAATCACCGCCAAAGCAGCTAACGCCGCAACGATAGTTTTACCACATCCCACATCGCCTTGAACTAACCTCAACATCGGTTCGCCTTTTCGCAAATCATCATTGATTTCAAAAACTACTCGCTTTTGGGCAGAAGTTAATTCAAATGACAAATTACTAATAAGACGATGTTGTAAATCTAGGCAATCAATCATACAAGCGGGTTTTGACTGAATAACTGAACGTAACCTCATCAAACTAAACTGATGCGTTAAAAGCTCTTCAAATATCAAACGCTTCTTCATGAAAAACAGCTCTGAGCGACCTTTATCAGTCGAAAGAGGATAGGTTGGGCTGTGCAAATAGCACAAAGCATCATGAAGTGATGGCAGTTGGTAATGACTGATAATCTTTTCTGGCAAACCCTCCTGTAAGTGATAATTTGCTTGCTGCAAATAACTCATCGCCTGCGACATAAGACGTCGCCATAATGATTGCTTTAACCCTTGTAATGTGGGATAGACTGGTGTCATAGAGCTATTACTCATTAACTCACCAGCATTATCAATAATTCTATACTCAGGATGGACCATCTCTAAACCATATTGAGTCGATCGAACCTCACCAAAGCAACATATTTTGATACCCGGTTGTTGAAAAGTCTGTAGTTGAGACCGATTGAAATGAAAAAATCGTAATGTGATAACACCTGTATCATCCTTTAATTTACATCGTAAAAAACGGCGTGCGCCACCCGTAATAGCACTATTTTCTATTTCACCAGCTATTAGACATCGCTCACCAACAACAACGCGCTCTATAGGTATAATGACTGTTCTATCTTCATATCGTAACGGTAAGTGGAACAATAAATCCTGTATTGAGTAAATCCCTAAATCATGGAGCTTAGCCGCCGACTTAATACCAATACCTTTTAATTGCGTAACGGGAACTTTCACCAAAGATGGCTGAATAGCCTTATAACTCTTTGTACTCATACACTAGGTCCCATTATATAATGTGCTCAATCGATCAGGCTTAGTTAGCATTCAACAGGATGTTCTATAAAGCGCGAGAAACCTTTAAAAGAGCAGGCTGCTGTCTTAAACGTTTTAACAATGTCGCTAAATGTGCACGATCACGAACTAGTAACAAAAACTCTACAAAATAACTTTGACCATCACGATCTTCAACTTTAATATCCTCAATATTGGCCTCTGCACCGGTGATTGCCAATGCTAAAACCGCCAATACACCTCGTTGATTGATCACTTCCATAACGATTTTAACTTCAAACTCTTTATCAATCTCGTTTGACCAACGCAACGGAATAATGGATGTCGAGTCTTGGTGAAATTTTGCAATGGTTTGACACTTATCATGATGCACCACCATTCCATGGCCAGCATCGATCGTACCTATGATAGGGTCTCCTGGAATGGGATAACAACACGTCGCAAATTTTAGCATTAAACCCTCTGTACCTTTGATTAACAATGGTTCATCCGGCTCAATCTCCATTTTCAAGTCAGACTCAACTACTTTCGCATCATTATCTTGTTCCATCATCTCCGCTAAGCGATGCGCTACAATAGGTGCAGGACGATTACCTAATCCAATCTGCTCTAGTAAGTCTATTTTTGTTTTACAGCCTGCTTCATTTAACAAAGTATCTATGAATGTTTGAGATATACGCTTCATTGACAATGAGAGTACTTTTAATTCTTTTTGTAGTAACTCCTCACCAAGAGTTACTGACTCTGTTTTACGTTGATGCTTTAGAAAATGACGAATACTACTTCGAGCCTTACTAGTAACAACGAAATCTAGCCAAGCAGGACTGGGTCGACCTCGAGCTGATGTGATAACCTCAACAGTTTGCCCATTTGATAGTTGCGATGATAAAGGCGAGTATTTTCGATTGATCTTTGCAGCTACACAGTGATTACCTATATCGGTATGAACTATGTAAGCAAAATCAACCGCTGTTGCACCTGCCGGAAGCCCCATGATCATACCTTTCGGTGTAAACACGTAAACTTCATCAGGGTATAGATCTAATTTAACACTTTCAATAAACTCTAATGAGTTTCCTGAGCGCTGTTGTAACTCCAGCAAGTTCGTCATCCACTGCTGTGCTCGCCATTGCGATTCAGAGGGCTTATCACCCTCGCTCTTGTATAACCAATGCGCAGCAATCCCATTATTAGCCATGCGATTCATAGCGGATGTACGAATCTGTATTTCTATGGGCAGCCCATAAGGCCCAAAGAGTGTAGTATGTAATGATTGATACCCGTTAGCTTTTGGAATAGCAATATAGTCTTTAAATCGTTCAACAATGGGCTTGTATAATGCATGAACCAGACCTAAAACTCGATAACAAGTATCAACGCTGTCAACAATAATTCTAAAGGCATAAACATCCATCACCTCAGTAAATGGCAATCGTTTATGATGCATTTTACGATAGATACTGTATAAATGCTTTTCTCGCCCCTTGACGACGCAAGAAGGCAACCGACTGCTAGAAATCCCATCACGCAAGGTTTGATCAATGAGCGTTAATACTTTTTTCCGATTACCACGTGCTCTTTCAACAGCGTGCTTTAAAATATGATAACGTCGAGGATACAAGGCAGAAAAACCTAACTCCTCCAATTCATTAGAGAAATTCCGCATACCCAACCGTTTTGCGATCGGGGCAAATATCTCGAGAGTTTCCTTAGCTATTCGCCGTCTTTTCACAACTGGCAAAGACCCTAAGGTACGCATGTTATGCAAACGATCAGCTAACTTAACCACAATAACGCGGATATCCTTAGCCATCGCTAAAACCATTTTTCGAAAGTTTTCTGCTTGTGCTTGGGCCTTACTAACAAACTCAATTTGAGTTAATTTACTGACACCATCTACTAGCTCAGCAACGGGCTGTCCAAATTGGCTAGCAAGATCAGCCTTGGTGACCGGAGTATCTTCAATCACATCATGTAACAACGCAGCCATGATGGTTTGATAATCCATTTTAATTTCAGCAAGAATGACGGCTACAGCAACAGGATGTGTTACATACGCCTCTCCAGTGCGACGGCGCTGGCCACGATGAGCTTCTGAGGAAACACTATAGGCGCGATAGATTTCCTCTATCTGAGTGTCATCCAAATAATCGAGTTTTTTGTACAACTTCTTGTACTGACGCAATACAATCTCCTACCGTAACGAGGACTACCTCGCTTATGATCATTGTACATCAATTATGGGATTGAAATAGCGCCTAGAAGAAATCTATTCAGCATTAATTGATGATGATATCTTCTTCAAGCGGATCATTGCGTGTTCTTGTGATATCGAAGCCTTCAGCAATCTCACGTAGAGCTAACACTGTTGGTTTATCATTTTCTACGGGTACTTGAGGGTCTGCAGCACCAGATTCCAACAGATGAGCACGTTTGGCTGATTTCAACACGAGGTCAAAACGGTTAGTAACATTTTTCAAACAATCATCGACAGTAACACGAGCCATAATAAACCTCTGTTTTGTATACAATTTTCTTAATATTTGAGCTTTCAGGCTCGAACCAGGAACGCTAGTTTAGTGGTTTTCTAACAATTCTTCCAGTAAAGATGACCATCTTCTATCTTGCTGTGCGGTTTTGAGTCGCTGAGACCTGATTATATACTCTGCTTCTTTCACTAACACATCAAAATTATCATTCACCAAGAGATAATCGAACTCGTAATAATGCACCATTTCACTTTGCGCCTTACTCATCCGCTCTTTGATCACATCGAGTGAATCCTCATTTCGACCCTTCAGTCTCGCCTGCAGAATTGCTAGAGAGGGAGGTATGATAAAAATAGTAACTACGCTTGGAAATAATTGCTTCACCTGGCGAGCGCCCTGCCAATCAATTTCTAAGATAATATCAATACCTTTCTCAAGCTGATCAATCACCCATTCATGAGATGTACCATATCGATAACCAAACACTTCTGCGTGCTCTAAAAATGCGTTATTGTCTACCAACGCTTGGAAAGCGTTTTCTGTCTTGAAAAAATAATCCACTCCATCTTGGTCCTTGGGGCGTGGCGGACGAGTTGTGCATGAAATGGAAACATTAATACCTGTATCACGCTCCAACAAAGCCCTTACAAGGCGAGTTTTACCGCCACCTGAGGGTGCTGCTATGACAAATAACGTTCCTTGACTATTCAATATTCTGCACCTGCTCTCTGATCTGTTCCAAAGCCACTTTAATTTCTAGTGCTGCCTGAGTCACCTTTAGGTCCACTGACTTACTTGCAATTGTGTTAGCCTCACGATTCAGCTCTTGCATTAGAAAGTCTAAACGTCTACCGACAACTCCGCCCTTCTCAATAATTCGCTCACACTCTCCAACATGAGCTTGTAAGCGCTGCAACTCTTCAGCTATATCAATTTTTTGAGCAAACCACACCAACTCCTGCTCTAATCGCTCAGTATCTACTTTTGCCTCGAGTATTTCAAACTGAGCCAGCATTCGCTGCTTATAATCCAATAGTAATTCAGGTAACTGTGCCTCGATAATAAATAGCTGTTGTTTAACAACACTCAGCCGCTCGCCAATGAAAGAGGCAATACCCTCTCCCTCACGGGACCTAACAGAAACAACTTGCTCTAGACAGGAGCGCAAGCTTGTCTTAAAACTCTCGTCTAACCCGTCAATTGAACGCTTTGCCGCTTGAACAACTCCTCGGTAATGAATGACGTCAAATACTGACAAAGAGGCTTGAGGAAAACGATCTGAAACTTGGGTAATGACCTGCTCTAGTTGAGTTAACAGTGCCTCATTACAATGCAGCTCTGTAGGCTGTTCATCAGAGGACTGAAACTTAATCGATACGTCAATCTTTCCTCGATGTAAAAAAACTTTAACTTGCTCTCTCACAACCTCGTCCCACTCACGAAACAACTCTGGCAAGTGTAAATTTAAATCTAAGTATCGATGATTTACCGTACGAATTTCCCAGCTAAGCTGTCCTTCAGGTAAATCTAGTACATGGCTCGCGTAAGCCGTCATACTCTGCAACATCTTACTATCACCTCACTTAACGTCATTAACTCGCAACTTGTATCAATAGGTGCGGTCGCAATAAAAGACAAACTCTGGTATAAAACGAGCAGCCTAAAGAAAACACAGGTAAACGACTGCGCCAAGCATGTTAACTGCACAAGAGAATAGGTGCAACCCAACCACGAGGAACCGCCCCCATGAGACCCAGCCATCGCCCCCAGAATGCTTTAAGATCGATTAAATTTGAAAGACAATTTACACAACACGCTGAAGGCTCTGTCTTAGTGTCCTTTGGAAATACCCAGGTCCTATGTACCGCATCCGTCGAAGATCGAGTTCCTCCATTTCTTAGGGACAGCAAACAAGGCTGGATCACCGCAGAATATGGCATGTTACCTCGCTCCACACATAGTCGTATGTCACGAGAAGCTGCTCGTGGCAAACAACAAGGACGCACCATTGAAATTCAACGACTCATTGGCCGTTCATTACGAGCAGCTGTTGACTTATCCGCACTAGGGCAACACACCATTACCGTCGACTGCGATGTCATCCAAGCTGATGGCGGCACTCGAACAGCCGCTATATCTGGCGCTTGTGTCGCTTTGATTGATGCACTCAACTACATGGTGACCAAAGGCATGATTACTCAATCGCCTCTTAAACGACATATTGCAGCTATCTCGGTCGGCGTTTATAAGAATGTCCCCGTTCTCGATTTAGACTATGCAGAAGACAGTGACTGCGAAACCGACATGAACATCGTAATGACAGACACAGGCGAGTTCATTGAAATTCAAGGCACAGCCGAAGGTAAACCTTTTAACAACCAAGAGTTACAAAGCTTACTAGAGCTTGCCCAGCAGGGTATTGCGGAAATCATTACATTGCAAAAACAAGCACTCAGCCAAGTAAATACCAACCAACCACCAGCTACAGTGTAAAACCGTAGTCAATCACTAGTGGCGCATGATCTGAAAAGCGTTGAGCTTTATAGATCGATGCGCCTTCTACCGTGTCCTGCAGGTTTGGTGTCACCATCTGATAGTCAATTCTCCAACCGACATTGTTCGCCCATGCTTGACCACGATTCGACCACCAAGTGTATTCATGGGGTGCTTGATTGACCTGACGAAAGGCATCCACCCAACCTTGCTTAACCATCAAGTCATCTAACCATACACGCTCCTCTGGTAAACATCCGGAATTTTTTTGGTTAGACTTAAAGTTTTTTATATCAATCTCTTTATGAACAATATTCCAATCGCCGCACAGAATAAAATGTCGCCCTGAATCCAACTGCTCTTGTAGAATGGCTTCATATCGCTCCATAAAATCGATCTTCTTAGCTTGTCGCTCCTCGCCACTGCTGCCTGATGGCAAATACAAAGACACAACACTTAAATCATCAACATCCATTTGCAAGTAGCGGCCTTCAGTATCAGCACACTCAAAACCCAAACCTTCCTGAACATGGTCAGGCTCGTATTTTGAATAAATACCAACTCCGCTATACCCTTTTTTTTCAGCATCAGAAAAATAACAGTGATAACCTGTGGGACGAAAAACCTCTCCCTCTAAAACTGCCATTTGTGCTTTAGTTTCTTGAACACAGACAAAGTCAGCATCTTGCTCCGTCAACCATTCAAAACAGCCTTTACGAGCTGCAGCACGAATGCCATTCATATTTAATGAAATCACTTTCATAGATCTTCTCCAATGAATTAATTGATGCCAGAAAGCTACTGGTAATCGCGCTATGATTCAAGTTTTACAAGTATCTCTGGCTTCTCAAGCTGTTCTCCCCATCACCACAGTCCTTGACGACACCCTAGCGATATGAATAAATAGGCCGGTCTTATTTAAGCTCATCACCTGCATGCATATTCTTATTATCAAAACCTCTTCACTGGGCGACATTATCCATACATTTCCCGCCATCTGCGATGCACACAAAGCCATTCCCAACCTTCGCATTGATTGGCTCATCGAAGAGCAATTTATGTCAATGGTTGAACACCATCCCTATGTACACCGCGCTATAGCCTGTCATTGGCGCCACTTCAACGGGAACCCTCTCACCTATTGGCAATCACCCAAATGGACATTATTAAAAAAGGATCTTCGCAATACCGACTATGACGCCGTTATTGATCTACAAGGATTATTAAAAAGTGCATTATTAGTCAAACTCTGCCGCTCCAAAGTAACTCATGGCTACAGTTGGCGAAGTGCTCGCGAGCCATTCTCTAGTTTATTTTACCATAACTGTCACAGCATCGGCCGACAACAAAATGCCATTCTACGCTCTAGGCAGTTACTCGCCAGCGCTTTAAATTACTCCTGTCCAACCACAATGCCTCACTATGATTGGAACAACAAACATAACTCGACAACCTCTCAGCATATTCTGCTATTGACAAATACCACTTGGATCACCAAATATTGGCCACAACCTCATTGGATTAAATTGGGTCTTGCTTTAGTCAAACAAGGTTTTATTCCAACCTTCACCTGGGGCACACCTGCAGAGAAAGCCTTTGTTGAGGAATTATCGAAAGAGATTCCAGGCTCGCACATACTCGCTAAAACTAACATGGCGGACCTACAAACTTTCATGACCCACGCTAGTGGCTTTGTAGGTGTTGATACCGGTCTAACTCATTTGGCAACCGCGCTCAGCTGTCCTGGAATCTGCTTGATGGGAGCAACAGATCCAAACCTGACTGGGCCTCTTGGCCAACACACGCATATACAATTTAAACAACTGGCCTGCTCACCTTGCAAACAACGCCAATGCCAACACAAGGATTATACCCCTAAGATGACACCTTGCATGTTAGCCATCACGCCTGAACAAGCCTTAGCACAGCTGATGGAGCAAATAGAAAATAAACAACAGTAATAAACCACACAGATTAACTTGAAAGGCAAAACACCATTTCGTACTATTTTCTTGATCAATATAAAGGATTCAATATGATGCTCGCACACTCCATTGCCAAGATCTTACTGGAAATAAAAGCCGTTCAATTCAATATTAACAATCCATTCCAATACACCTCGGGTTTACAGTCACCTATCTATTGCGATAACCGACTCGTGATCTCCCACCCCAAAGCACGCAACACGATCATTGATGGATTTCTATCGCTTATTGAAACACACGCCTTACCCACAGAGCTTATCGCTGGAACGGCAACTGCAGGCATTCCACATGCAGCATGGATTGCCGACCGATTGCAACAACCCATGGTTTACATCCGAGAAAAAGCGAAAGCGCACGGTAAAAACAACCAAATTGAAGGACACTATAAAATCGGGCAAAAAGCCTTAGTCGTCGAAGATTTAATTAGCACAGGAAACAGTGCCATCTCAGCTTGTCAGGCACTTAAAGCACAAGGTGTCATTGCAGAGCATTGTCTGGCTATTTTTAATTATCAATTAAATGCCAGCCAACAGGCTTTTCAAGAAGCTAATATAAAGCTACATACTCTGACCACGCTAGATACCTTGTTGGATGCCGCCATCCAACAAGGCCAGCTCATAGAGAAACAACGTAATGAAGTGCACTGCTGGAGAAATAATCCAAAAGTATGGACCCCTTCTATTCAAAAAGCAGCCTCTTCAACCTAATCCTTGTGTTCAACAGCAAAGGTTATCAAAACACACTTCGTTCATTATTTATAGCTTACGCTAAGTTTAAGATGATGTGACGCACTCCATTGCAGTATTGTCAGACCCTTGTGACTTATCATTCCAGCTGAGTGTCCAATAAAAAACTTTGAACTGCAAAGGGCACCCACCTTCAGGCGATCTCATCACACCTTTCAATACCGTACCCTTTACAATAAATACTATTTAATTTACTGCTTATGATTTCAATCAGCCTTTATTGTTTGTGAGCTTATGATAGATTGATAGGACTTAATTAAATTATCATTAGGCTCATGATAAGAAAAACTACCACGACCCGTCTGATTAAGTAGTTGGTGTTTAATTTGGCTAGCTTGTGACTCTGAAACAACGCTCTTATTGACCACAACCAAATAATCTGGCAACCAATGAAACGCCATAATTACCCGATATTTCTTAAGCTCACTTGGGCTCACAATGTAATCATTAACAAAAGCTGCACTAGCCTCATTAGCCGCAAAGTCAGCCAGTTCTTTTTTGTGTGATGGACTGTGGAGTAAGGTAATATTATTGTCCTTAAAAAATCTACCAAGTACATACTGAGGATAGATTGATGTTGAAAAAGAGACTTTGGTTGATGCTAGTATTGTAGAGTCAGCAAGATCTGCTAATGAATAAAAATTTGAATCTTTCTTGACGATAAGGTATGAACTATAACCATCGTTATTACCTATCGAGCTATCTGAGATTTGAGCAACCACTTGATACGAACTCTGGAGATCGTCAAAGTAACTTAGCGTCTG
>DCQA01000057.1 GCA_002323325.1 Coxiellaceae bacterium UBA1530
TAATGCTGGAAGTCGAGGAAACAGCACTATTTCTGGCTCAGATATACTCCAAAAAATAAGGTTCAAACAGAGGGCCAGGAGAATGACAGCATCAAGAAAAAACAATTGACCCAAAACATTTAATAAAATGAACAATACAATTGGCAAGTGCATCATTAAAGCAATCCTTATGGCTGTCTTAATGCTGACGTCACCAACAAAATCTAATGCGAATATCCAACAGTACAACGCTGTTACTGATGAATTCTATGGGCTAAATGCAGAGAGAATATTACTTGTACCGTCGGCCGATGAAGCCGACAAAACAGTTTTGATGGTAGGGAAATGCAGTAGCCGGGGAGCAACCGATCTCTATTTAGAAGCTAGCCCTGACAACGCAAAAGAAAGATGGTTTGTTATAGGCAAAAAAGATAGAATAAGACCTGATCAAGAATTATGCCTGACAGGAAATTTACCAGCTTGGTTTGAAAAAGTGTCATTGACTCGTTAGCATCAATTTCAAATCAATCAAGCCTTCAGAATTAATGCTATTGGCGTATGGTGAATCAGCCAATACAACGGCCAAAATCAGATCAAAGCACAACTAAAGACTGATTAAGCTAGCACAACACATTTATAAAGTGCAAACCAAGCCAAGGCAAAACCAAGTTGGAAACAAACGCTAAAATTATAAATACAAGAAGACAACAAAATTTAGACAAACCAAAATAATTGGGCTTTCAACAATCCGTTGCTAAAGAGTAGAGAGATCAACAGTTCAGCATGGCAAGAAAGAGCACATTCCTTTCAGATTTCAAAGCCTTTATCAATAAAGGTAATGTGGTGGATCTGGCAGTTGCAGTAATCATCGCAGGCGCATTTGGGAAAGTGGTTAATGCACTTGTTCGCTTGATTATGACCAATGCGCTTGAGCCGGCACTGGAAAGGGCAAATGTTCAATCATTGTCCCAACTTCCGGGGGGTGAAATTATTGTTGCCGCGATCAACTTTGTTGTAATTGCCTTTGTCTGCTTCGTTGTCGTACGAATAGTCGAAAAAATGAAACGAAAAGAAGAAGTGATTGAAACATCAAAACCTGATCCTCAAATTCAACTCACCTCAGCGATCACACGCTTAACAGAAGTGATGGAAGAACGCTCATCATAGAAAATTTTTTATTCACGATTCGCCATCATATAGCAAAACCAGATGCGTCTTAATCACCAACAAAGCTGCTGATAACTAAACGATCAACAATAGATAAACCATCTTATGAAGTGACATTAGTAGGTGCTGTGACCAGGGTTGGCCTCAAACCAGCATGGTGGTAATCATTCAAGACTTGATAAAAAGCCTTAATAGCAAGTACTTAGCGGGTAAGCGTTTATCGCATTGATCTAGGCCCGCTAACACATTGATTCAATTGACTTCAGATCCGTGAAGATAACGAAAGGTGATTGATAAAAAATTGCAGCAACAGGGAAACAGTCATGGTCAAATGCTGCGAAGAAATCAAAACGTTAAAAAATCAGACACACCCAAGTTATGCGGCTTTGCGTCGTCGCAACGAGAAACTTGGAATCGAGCGCCTGAACATCTGAAGACTTTCGTCCAACCTCACCTTGGCCGAGGCAAGTACAGCTTCACTGGCCCAAAGAGTGTACAGCTGAACAGCAGTCACAAAAAGGACCGCACCAACAACCACCAAAACAAGAGCTGAGAGTTGACTTAAATCCATTGAGCATCACTTGCATCCCTCTACTCAATAGACAGATTCAGTTCATCTGTCAGCCTTTTCGAGCGTTCAGTCGCGAAACGTTAACACTCTCAAGCCGTAGACAGTCAGGAATCCAATTTAATGGAGCATCCAAATTGATCTAAAACGTCGACAGAAGGCAAAACAAACATCAACACAGATTGTTTGAGGCAATTAAAACTTACATTCAAAAAACAGAAGCCCATCAAAAGTCTTGCGGGCACTTAAAGCACTAGGTTTTTCCATCAATGCACAAATAAGATACAGATGAGAAAAAGATTCCAATCGTTAAAATACCAAAACACATAACGAGACTATCAGTGTTATACAAAGCAAACGTTTAAAATGCTGATAAAGTTTTCAACTTTACCAATAACAAACAAGGAAAAGATAGATCATAACTACGGTCGGCGTAAAATCTTGGGAGATGAATCATTAGGCTGCATAGAGCTTAAGATCTATCTTGGGCAACCGCTCATAACCCATTCAAGACTCAATCATAAAAACAAAGGCAAAGGATAAATTGTCAACTCGAAGATATTAAGGCCAATTCACTATATCAAGCTACAATTCATATTAAAAGCATAAGCAGCTGAAACCACACTCCTGCACATGACCATTAAAATGCCATTATGAACCATGATCTCAATAAAGAGCTAACAACACGCTCTGTTGAATTAGCTGAATTATCAAGAATGCCGCCAGACGATCGTATCGCAAGGATTGTCTGGTCTAGAATTCAGAATGATTTAGAGCGCCAGGACAGTCTGATTTATGGAATACAATACTGCGTGTCGAACATTTATTTTTTCATCAAGACACAGATTCAAGAAAATGAACTAACTCGCTGTGCTCTTAGCAACTGTGAAGAACTAATTAACCAATTGGGGTGGAGATCTGAGGATGTCCTGGCTAACGATCATTCAAAGTCTGTTTTTATTGACTACGTCAAAGAAGTTGTTTCAATGTACACTGACACAAGGCAGAATCACTGCGAAGATGCCCAATGCATCCTTGCGATGAATATGATCCATATGGTTTTGCAAGATATCGAATATGTTATGAATAAAAGTCCAGCCCAAGCGAAGCGCCTACTACCAGCATTGAAAATTGCAGCTAGTTTACGAAATCAAATGCTGAGCATCTTTGGATATCAGCCTGAGAACTCAGACATGAGCTCTCAACAATAAAACAAGATGGGAGCATTCAAACGACAGCAGTTATTGACTAATCCCAACCCCAGGATCATGGCCTTTCACCTGAAGGCATTTATCCAACACACGCCATTGAAATCGGCGAGCGATTAGCTACACAGCTTTATGCAAGAAATGTCGATTTGCAGTGACATTGAATTCATATATTTGTCTATCACTCATGGATTTTCTAACCAAGTCACTTAGCTTGATTAATCTCAGTTCGGTGATATCACTGGGCGACAATTTTTGAAAACACAGCCCAGACAAAGACTTCAACTCAAACCTCGAGAGCGTCGTTCATGACTGAATCAGATCTGTTAAACAGACGAAACAAGGTTGAAAAACAAACCTTCATTGGCTTGCCTCGCTATAAACTTATGAACGGTGTGCTGCTGAGACCGCACGCTGCATCCTGAACATCGAAATGAGGCCTAGGAAACAATGACAATCACGATTTACGGAGGACCACAAACACGCGCTTCAATGCCACGCTGGTATCTGGAGGAGAAGTCCATCCCCTACAAGCTTGTGGACATAGCTCTGAGTTCAGCTCAAAACATGCAATCTGAGTTCCTGTCGATCAACCCTTTTGGAAAACTTCCAGCAATGCAGGATCAATCGGTCACTGATTCACAAGGTAGGGCGATTACTTTATTTGAATCAGGTGCGATTCTGCTTCATCTCGCCGAACATCACAGCGGCGAAATAGTTACTACATATCAAAAATCACTCATCAGTCAGTGGACTCATTTTGCTAATTCGACCCTGGCATTCGCAATTTTTGTTCCAGATCAAAAGGCGAAGATCCTTCCAAGATTACTGAAGCAACTCAACACACAACTGTCAGAGGGATTTCTTGTTGGGGATTCTTGGGGTGCTGCTGACTGTGCAGTGACAGCCTATCTTGCCTACATCAAGTTGTTTTTTCCCAATGAAGACCTCAGTGCGTACCCCAAGATCCAATCACTAATCGAAGAAACGAAGCAAAGACCTGCATACAAAAAAGTGATGGGGATTAGGTAACGCATTACAAAGATTAAAATTAATCTAAAGACTTTAACAAGCTAAAAATAGCAATTAACCAGGGTTTCAGAAAAAAATAGATTGACGATAGGCCAGCATCCATAAAAACCAGAGATTAATATGCACTTTTAAACTTCGAGAACGACAGCACATTAAGGAGTCAGATGGTCAAACATCGAGGAAGTCAAGTTCCCTCGCTACGCGAAGAAGCACCATTCTTTATGTACCTAGTTTAAATTGCGATTTCAATATTGCATAGCTCTATCAACACAAATGAATCGGTCTCATCCCAGAGCACCCGCAACTTGGGTGCTGCCTGCATCAATCACCTTCGCTGGACTGTGCATCTTCGGAGCAGGCTTGGTGATCCACGAACCTCTGAACAACATCGCCGCACGTGAAAGCCATACCATCATCATCGAAAACAGAAAGATTGACTCTGAAGTCATCCCACCAAACAGGCTTTGTACGCAATAGCGACGAGGGAACAGCGATCAATTAAGCGATCACCCTCGCCTGACAAGCGATCAAAATGCCGATGATCCCTAGAAAAGCATCTGGCCTCCCCTGAAGCTCAGGTGTACGGATCTGTCACCAATGTCTTAATCAAGAGTTCAATAGAGACACCCGACCAGTTGTCATCCACAAGAGCAGCCCGAAACAACACAATTTGCCGGTTGGCATGGATACAGGACCGCAGTCAAAACCAAAACAAGAGCATGAGTCTCGCAGAACACAGTACAAATACTCATTTCGCTTCATAATCAATCTCCTTAATGATTAACGCTCAACCCAGCTGACAATGATTGCGTTTCTGGCCCTGTTTTGGATAGTGTTGCTCGCGGTTTATTTCCGCTTCCGAAATGATGAGTTGAATCCAGACAGCTAATGCTAATCGCTGTA
>DCQA01000007.1:0-5758 GCA_002323325.1 Coxiellaceae bacterium UBA1530
GACATCCGAGGTGTTCCTTATTCAGCTTCCTTTGACGATGAGTCAGTATCATCTTCTGAAGTATCTTCAGTGGAGGCATCAGAGGTTGAGCTTGCTTTAGGCTTGTGGATGCTGACTACTGCAAGATTATGTTCATCATCTAGAGTGCCCTGTGGAAATTCAACACCTTTGGGAAGGTTGAGGTCCGATAAATGTAAGGTCTGGTCCATATCAACTGTGGATAAGTCTATGTCAATGGATTCGGGTAAGTTAGCGGGTAAACACTTGATCTCGACTTCCGTCATTAGCTTTGATAATACACCACCTTGTTTAACTCCTGGGCAGGTATCTTCGTTGATGAAGTGCAGCTGAGTTTTGACCGTGATTGCCTCTTTGCTCTTAATGCGCATGAAGTCAATATGAGTTACCAGTGGTTTGAAGGCGTGACGTTGGATGGCCTTCAATACCACTTGTTCATTTTTTCCATCAATGGAGACGGTTAAGATATGAGAGTATGCAGCCGTATTATTAAGAAGCTTTTGAACATTTTTACTCTCTAAAACAATAGGTTGAGGTGTTTTATCTGCGCCATAGATGATGGCTGGGATTTTATCTTGATGGCGTAAGCGACGCGCATCCCCTTTTCCTGAGTTGTTGCGAATTTCAGCATCAATTTGAAAGTCAGTTGACATGGCACTACCTCTTCCGGTCATGTATTTTAAAAATAGGTATTATTACAAAGAATAAGATCTGGCGATTCTACCGAGTTTCGTGAAAAAAACAAGCCTGAGAAGCGCTTACACGTCATCCAAGAACATTGAGCTAACAGATTCCTTTTTATCAATGCGTAGGATGGTTTCTGCTAACAATCCGCTGAGTGTGCATTGAGTTATTTTGGAGCAACTTTTGGCCTCTTCGCTGAGAGGAATGGTGTCTGAGACAATGATCGTATCTAATTCGGAAGTGCTGATATGTTCAATAGCCTCACCAGATAGGACTGGGTGCGTGCAATAAGCAGTGATGGTAGATGCGCCAGCAGCCTTGAGTGCTGAGGCGGCATGTTTGAGTGTGCCGGCGGTGTCTACGATGTCGTCCATGATGATGCAGTCACGGCCAGAGACATCACCGATGATGTTCATCACTTCGGATTGGTTGGCACGAGCACGGCGCTTGTCGATAATAGCAAGATCGGCATCATTGAGTCGCTTGGCAATAGCGCGGGCTCTGACAACACCGCCAACATCAGGTGACACAACGATAGGTCTTTCAAACTGTGACAGTAGCTCATCCGTGTTCACCATAGCGTGACTCGCGTAGGTGTTATCGACTGGGATAGAGAAAAACCCTTGAATTTGATCGGCATGCAGGTCAACAGTGATCATGCGAGTAATACCGACAGATGCCATCATGTCGGCAACGACTTTAGCTGTGATAGGAACACGAGTCGACCGAACACGTCGGTCTTGACGTGCGTAGCCAAAATAAGGCACGACGGCTGTAATGCTGGCGGCTGAGGAGCGACGAAAAGCATCTGCCATGATAATAAGTTCCATCAGGTTATCGTTAGATGGAGCACAAGTTGACTGAATGATAAATACATCACGACCACGAACATTCTCATTGATGCAGACTTTGATTTCACCATCGCTAAAGCGAGATACATCACAGTCGCCAAGAGGAACCCCTAATTTTTCAGAGACTTTTTTTGCTAGAACGGGTGTTGCATTGCCAGAAAAGATTTTAATATCGAGCAAGATAACAACTCCTTGGCGTGATCATTGAAATTTTTTAGTTGGCTGGGGTGGCAGGATTCGAACCTGCGCATGACGAGATCAAAACCCGTTGCCTTACCACTTGGCGACACCCCATTATTGACCAGCTAAAGCCGCGTGCAGAGGAGAAATATTTTCTCCTTTTGTCACAATTGTGTGACAATTTGCCGGAGCTAGGCTGGCTATTGTACTGGCTTCGGCCCTCGTGTCAAATGTTGCGTACATCACCGATCCCGTTCCTGTGAGCCTTAAAGAAGTATGTGATCTCAGTGTGTTTACTAATCTCTGAACTTCAGGGAACTGTTTGAGAATCAGGGCTTCAAAGTCGTTCCTTAGACCAGAAAAATCAGTGGTGATGGGTAAGTGTTCTCTATTGCTAGGCTGTTGAGATAGTTGTCTGAACAGTTCAGTGGTATTGATGTGTACATTAGGATGAATCAATAGATACCATGGTTCAGACGGGGAGAAGGTTGTGAGTTTTTCACCAATTCCTTCAGCCCAAGCAGCATGACCAAACAGAAAAATAGGAACATCAGCACCAAGCATTATTCCTATCTCCAGAAGTGCCTCTTGAGGCAGTGCCAAATCCCATAAATCATTCAGTGCTAGTAGTGTTGTTGCAGCGTTAGAGCTTCCTCCCCCCAGTCCTGCGCCCATCGGGATATATTTTTTAATGGTAATATTAGCGCCGTGATGGCTATTGCAGAGGTGTTTTAAGTGATTTGCCGCTTTTAAGATTAAGTTATCTTGTTCTGGGATGGCTAACATTAAAGGGGTTAATTGGATGATGCCATCATCTCGATATTGAAAGCTCATCTCATCACAAAAATCGAGAAACTGAAATCCGGTTTGCAGGTTGTGATAACCATCAGGGCGGCGATCGAGTACGTGAAGAAAAGTATTCACTTTTGCTGGAGATGGTAGGTGAAGTACTGGATGTGTAGTCATGGTGTTTTTTTATTCGAGGTGCTAGGAGAGGTGTTCCAGTGCTTAATGACAAGTTTTACCTTGAGATCATGGCCTTGTAAGCGAATAAGTTGAGGAAGATCAACTTGCTGGTGGTGTTTGTAGTTTAAGAAGGTGATGGACCATCCATTTTGTTGTAGTTGAGTGAGAAGGCCATAATCGTTATAAACAGCTTGATGCTGTCCTGGTGCAGCGAGTCCACGAATCCAGTAATAGAGGTTGTCTACAGGCAGCGCATACCCGAGTGTTTTTTGCATCAGAGTTTCAATGTTGTCAGCAATGAGCGGTTGTTTTTGATCTTTAACAAGAGTAACGACAGTTCCTGATTGGGTGATATTGAGCTGATAGAGATTGAGTGTGGAGGATATCATTATTGTAAAGTGTTTCTGATCTTTGAGTTCCCATGTGTAATTGGCTATTTCTTGATCAGATGGGCTGGTAATGCTAAATGCACCTTGGATTGACCACTGTTTGATGGCAGTGAGATCTTGTGCTCGTTTGGACTGTTGCTGCGCAGTAAAGCTAGTAGCTCCAGGTGGTGATGAGAGGTTCACGCAGCCTGGCAGTGCCAGAGTGAACAGCAAGCTAATGACAGCGGCTGTATGGTTTTTTATGGATAACATCATTGGTTGGGTATCGATTTGCATAGGTTGCTATTGCCATGGTCAAACGGTCAACCTCACTATCGAGAAACCGAGTAGTCATGTCAACCTCATTCGGCGCAACAGGCCGTTAACAAGGTCTCTTTTTGTGCTATGATGGCGCCAAACTTAACCTTGAGGGTAGTATTGTGGTGCTTCAAGCATGCGGGCTCAATCATAAAACAGCGCCAGTCGCTTTGCGTGAATGTTTTGCATTTGATGAGAGTCGGTCGCAGAAACTGCTGAAGGCTTTGACACAACGCTCAGGTGTTAATGGAGCAGTCTTACTGAGTACATGTAATCGTACTGAAGTTTATGTGGATGCATCTGAGTTAATCGACTTACCAGTATGGCTAGCTGATCAAGGTGAGCAATCCTATGCGTCAGTGAGCGAACATTTCTATACATACATAGACGATGCATTGGTTAGACATTTGATGCGTGTTGCTTCAGGGCTTGATTCCATGGTTTTGGGGGAGTCCCAAATTTTAGGTCAAATGAAAGCAGCTTATGCTTCAGCAGAGTGTGTAGGTTCGGTAAGTTATGCTTTGAAACAACTGTTTCCTGCGGTTTTCTCTGGTTGTAAGGAAATTCGCAGTAATACTAATCTCGGTAAATGTCCGGTGTCAGTGGCTTATATGGCTGTGAAGTTAATCAAGGAGCAGTTTAATGATTTGTCGCAGTGTCGTGTCTTGCTTTTAGGCAATGGAGATATGATGGAGTTAGTGGCTACACACTTGCAAAGTCACGCTGTTAAAGCCATGACGGTCATTGGGCGTCGCTTAAATGCTGCTGAAACTCTAGCTAAAACCTTTAATGCCCAGGCTATGCCTTTTTCAGCATTAAGAGAGGCGTTGCTCGTATCTGATATTGTGATTTGTGCAACATCCAGTCGTTATCCCATTATCACGCGATCCATGGTTGAGAGTGTCATGAGCACGCGCGGAGACCTACCGATATTTATTGCCGATTTAGCGGTACCGCGCGATGTATCACCAGAAGTATCGCAGTTTACTAACGTACATTTATACAATATTGATGATTTACAATCGATTGTGCAAAACAACTTGTCTAGTCGTGAAGCAGCCATCGATCAAGTTGAGGCAATGATTGCTTTGCATGCCGATAATTTTCAGCGTAGACAGCGAGTCGCTGATTGTGCAGATTTAATTACGCAGTTTAGAGACGGTGTTGATACGATACGTGATATAGAATTGAGTAAAGCTATAGCGCTACTTGAGAAGGGGCATCCCCCTGAAACAGTATTAAAGCAATTTTCTCACGCATTCGTTAATAAATTATTACATCAGCCTACCAGTAAGTTACGTGAGTTTGCCTCTCAAAATAGAGCCGGTGCGTTATCGGTAATGAAAGAGTTTCTAAAATTATAAATTATCTAAAAAAAGAGAATGAACATGAAAGCGTCACTGGAGCATAAGTTATTGTCGTTGGCTCAACGATTTCAAGAGTTAGGTGCTATGCTGAGTGATATCGAAGTGATGAACGATCAAAATCGATATCGTGAGTACAGTAAAGAATATGCGAGTCTGGAGCCATTAGTCGAGGTGTTTTCAAACTTTCAGAGCATCATTCAATCCATCGACTCTGCAACCACTGTGCTTAATGAAGAGTCTGATAAAGATCTGCAAACCTTAGCACAAGAGGAGCTCAAAGAGTTAGAGGAGCAGAGGCTGTTAATTGAAGGTGAGTTGAAGATTTTGTTATTACCCACTGACCCTAATGATAACAATAACGTTTTCCTTGAGGTGCGTGCAGGGACAGGGGGTGATGAGGCTGCCTTATTTGCTGGTGATCTGTTTAGAATGTATAGCCGCTTTGCGGAGAAAAAAGGGTGGCGTATCGAAATGCTTTCTATGCACGAAGGTGAGCACGGTGGATTTAAAGAAGTGATTGCTCGTGTTGAAGGTCAGGGTGTGTATTCGCAATTAAAATTTGAATCAGGTGCTCATCGCGTCCAACGAGTACCAACAACAGAATCACAGGGTCGCGTACATACGTCGGCGTGTACGGTTGCTGTTATGCCTGAAGTGGCTGAAGTGGAAAATATTGAAATCAACAGTAGCGATCTGAGAATTGATACCTTTCGAGCTTCTGGTGCTGGTGGACAGCACGTTAATAAAACTGACTCAGCCATTAGACTGACGCATATTCCCACGGGTGTTGTGGTTGAATGTCAAGATGAGCGTTCACAACATAAAAATAAAGCGCGCGCAATGTCATTACTACAAGCAAGATTACTCGACGCAGAACAGTCTAAACAAAGAAAAGAGCAGGCAGCGACGCGTAAAACTTTAGTTGGTAGCGGGGATCGCTCAGAGCGCATTCGTACCTATAATTTCCCACAAGGGCGTGTTACAGATCATCGTATTAATTTAACTT
>DCQA01000007.1:6061-21425 GCA_002323325.1 Coxiellaceae bacterium UBA1530
AGATCATCGTATTAATTTAACTTTATATCAATTGGATGATTTTATTGCGGGCGATATGGACGTCGTCATAGGTCCTCTGATTCGAGAGTTGCAGGCTGAATTATTAGCAGAGTTAGGCGATGACTAGGAGTGAAGAATCAGTCATGACACTAAAAGAGATCAGACAATCTGCTGTTAGTACTTTAGATGGTCTGACATCTTCTGCGTTATTGGATGTCGACTTAATATTGATGAAAGCTTGTCAGTTATCGCGCTCAGCGTGTTACGCTTTTTCTGAGAAGGTACTTACTCAATTAGAGTGTGATACAGTCGCAACATTTGTGGAGCGTCGAAAACAAGGCGAGCCTCTGGCCTATATTTTAGGTGAGAAAGAGTTTTGGTCATTGATGTTCAATGTCTCTGCTGCAACACTAATACCACGACCAGAGACTGAATGTTTAGTGGAATGGGTTTTGACACATACACCGAATGAGTTGGAATTGAAAGTAGCGGATTTAGGAACGGGTTCTGGAGCCATTGCTGTTGCATTAGCGAAAGAGCGACCGAGTTGGAAGATCGATGCAACGGACTACAGTGTTGAGGCATTGCGTGTTGCAGAGAGTAATGTGCAACGTCATCGTTGCGGGAATGTACGTTGTTTCCATGGAGATTGGTATGACGCGCTACCTTCTTCTCAATATCATTTGATAGTATCTAATCCTCCTTATATCAACAGTACGGATCCGCATTTATTGAATTTGCGATACGAGCCACGATCAGCGTTAGTGTCTAATCAAGAAGGCTTTAGTGATTTGTATCATATCATCGAGCAGGCGCGATCTTATTTATTTCCTGGGGGGCGATGCATCGTCGAGCATGGTGTTGGACAGGGTCAGTCACTGATGCAGTTGATGGAAAAACAAGGATATATTGAAATCATGGGTTATTCGGATTTTTCCGGTAATGACCGATTTGTTGTAGGTAAGACTCCGTTGAGCCATTCATAAAAAAGGCAGAAATTATGAAAAAATTTTTTGAAGTGTTGAGTGATCATAAAAAGGTATTAGCACTGGAGACGGGTTTAACGGGAAAGTTACTTCTAACGACACCTGAGCTCAATAAGGGGTCAGCGTTTACACACGAGGAGCGTGTGCGATTTAATTTAGTCGGTAAGCTTCCGGCACACGTCGAAACCCTAGACGAACAAGTCCAAAGGTACTATGAGCAGTATAAGTTACTGCCAACAAATCTTGCGAAAAATAAATACTTAAATACATTACGTCAACACAACAATATCGCATTTTTTAAATTAGTGACTCAACACCTAGATGAAATGCTACCGATTGTTTATACGCCGACAATTGGTGATGCAGTTAAGAACTACAGTTTTCAATTTGATTCACCACGTGGATTACATTTCTCTTATCAAGAAGCTGAAAATGTTGAAATGATGATTAATAGTATCTCTTACCCTGAAGTTGACTTGATTGTTATCAGTGATGGCGAGGGAGTTTTAGGGATTGGTGATTGGGGTGCTGGCGGTGTTGATATCTGCGTTGGAAAATCGATGGTTTATACCCTGTGTGGAGGGGTTAACCCACGACGTATTCTTCCCATACAAATTGATGTGGGAACAAATAACAAAACTTTGTTAGATGATCCGATGTATTTAGGGTGGCGTCATCCGCGCATTGAAGGTGAGGCATATGATGCATTTATAGACCTAATTTTTAATGCGATATCACAAAGGTTCCCGAATATTTTTATTCATTGTGAAGATTTTGGTATTAGTAATGCCCGAAAAATTCTTAGTCAATACCGGGATAAATTATGTTTATTTAATGATGACATTCAAGGAACGGGAGCGACAGCTTTAGCTTGTGTTCTATCCGGGTTAAAGGTAACAGGTGGGCAGTTAAAAAATCAGCGTTTTGTCATTTTTGGTGCTGGTACTGCAGGAGTTGGTATCGCTGATCAATTAGTTTATGCGTTACAAGTGGCTGGATTATCCAAGGACGAGGCCTATCAATGTTTTTGGTTAATTGATCGTGATGGATTGTTAGTGCAAGGAATGAGTGGCTTGCGAACATTCCAGAGTCCTTATGCTCGCTCTTCACAGGAGTGGCCTGACAGAGTGGGTGGTTCAGCGATAACGTTGGAGCAAGTGATTGAGACTATTCAGCCAACGGTACTCATTGGTTCTTCTGCGGTTGCTGGTGCATTTAATCAGTCCGTGATAGAAGCAATGGTGACTGCAACGCCAAGACCTATGATTTTTCCCTTATCAAATCCTAATTCGCGTGTTGAAGCGACACCTCACGATATCTATCAATGGTCTGACGGAAAAGCGATTGTTGCAACGGGGAGTCCATTTGATGATGTGATTTTCGAGGAAAAACAATTTCGTATATCACAGTGCAATAATGCATTTATTTTTCCAGGATTGGGTTTAGGTATTCTTGTATCAGGTGCAAAGCGTGTAACTGATCGAATGATTACTGAAGCAGCATTGGCATTGGCCGAATGTTCGCCTTTGGCGCACGACCCAGATGGATCATTGTTGCCCTCTTTTGACCGAGCTCATTCAGTTGCTCAGCGAGTTGCTTTGGCTGTCGCTCAAGCAGCCAATGCCGATGGCGTAGCTCGAGTTGATCAAGGTGCTTGCTATGAAGAACGCATAACAGCTATCTTTTGGGAGCCTGAATATTTACCGTATCACCTGAATTCGAGGTTAATGCATGAATGATAATAAGACGAGTCATACCCACGGTTCCGTTGGTGTATTGGTGATTAACTTGGGGACACCGTCAGCACCTGATACCAGTTCAGTCAGACGATATTTAAAACAATTCTTATCAGATCCGGCTGTAATTACCCTTCCGGGTTGGGCACGGTGGCTATTATTGAGGCTGGTCATTTTGCCTTTTCGCTCACCCAAGTCTGCAAAAGCTTATCAGTCGATTTGGACCGAAGAAGGCTCACCTCTCATGGTGCATAGTCGAAATTTTGTCGACGAATTGCAAAGAGATCTACCCGGTTTAAACGTTGTACTAGGTATGCGGTACGGTGAGCCCTCTATATCCAGTGCTTTAGAGCAGTTAGCACAGTGCCAAAAAATTATTGTGATTCCTATGTATCCACAGTTTGCTAATGCAACCACGCAGTCAACCATCGATGAGGTTGAGCGATGTTTTAAGCAACTTAAACTATCAGCCGATTTGGTGTGGATAAGAGATTTTTATGCTAAAACGGGTTTTGCCTCAACTATCGCATCATTAATTGACTCAAGGATGACTGAAAATTTAAAACCTCATATTTTGATGAGTTATCATGGGTTACCCAAGAGTCAGTTGTCCAGTATTTGTGGTGATAAATCCTGCTTTAAACAGAATAAACCCTGTGCCATCGATGATGTAAATTCTGCTTGTTACCGGATGCAGTGTTATCACACGTCATATTTGATCGCGAAAGCCTTAGATTTATCAAAGGATCAATATTCCATTGCGTTTCAGTCAAGATTAGGTGCCAATGCATGGATTCAGCCGTACACTGATAAATCGTTGGAGTCACTGTTAAACAGAGGCATTAAAAACATTTTGGTGGTTTGCCCTGCTTTTGTTTCCGATTGTATAGAGACGTTGGAAGAGATTGCTATGGAATTAAAAGAACAATGGTTGGAAATGGGTGGAGATTCGCTGTCACTTGTGCCATGTTTAAATGCTGAAAAAGTATGGGTTAAGAATGTTTCTGGTTGGGTGCAGGAAATACTCTAGAAATAAATAAAAAAGGAGATTGTGTGAAGATTGTTTTAGCCACAGGAAATCCAGGTAAAGTCGCAGAGTTTGAAGATCTTGTATCACATTTGGATATCAACTGTGTTACCCAGGCAGAGCTTGGTGTCACTTCTGTTGATGAGACGGGTTTAACTTTTGTTGAAAATGCATTATTGAAAGCCCGCCACGCTGTTAATGAAACGGGATTACCAGCAATAGCTGACGATTCTGGATTAGTTGTCGCTGGTTTAGACGACGAACCAGGTATTTTTTCAGCACGTTATGCTGGGGATGGCTGCTCATTGGAAGATTGTATTGACAAAGTGCTTTTGAATCTCAAGGGTAAGACAGGTGATCAAAGACGAGCGTATTTTTACAGCTCTGTTGTTTTTATGACATCAGCGAAAGAGGCTGCTCCATGCATTGCTAATGGAATATGGCATGGAGAAATTTTACAGAGTCGCCAGGGTAATCGTGGTATGGGTTATGACCCAATTTTTTATATCCCAGATCATGGCTGCTCAGCGGCTGAGTTAGAAGTGTCTTTTAAGAATCGTATCAGTCATCGTGGCCAAGCAATGCAACAGTTATGTCAATTGATGGGTTGGCAACCGGTGGCGAGAACAATGCCTTAGAGGATAGAATTTTTCTACATAGCGTGAGCTGTCACTTAGTTCGATATCAGTACGGTGGAACTATTTTGTGGCACTATTCTTGTGATATTAAAGAGTAGCTCTAATGCCTCAAAGGTTTGTTTTGAGTACTCATCATCGTTGGATATATAGTACCAGGTTCCGTCTTTTTCGACTGAAGCATACGCTTTTTTTGGCTCATCTTGACTTGTTTTAATTGAGAAAAAGTTCTTGCTGATAATCGGCTGAATGGATGCTATGGCATGGGAATGAGGGACATCTTCGATCATAGTTGATAGGTATTTCAGAGTTGAGACCAAAGTTCTTGGAGTAATACTTATGGTATCTGAAATGCGAGCGATGCTTAGAGTAAGTTTAATGTTCTCACTATTATTATCGATATTCAGTGGTTTTAGAAGACTGAGTTGTCTTTGAGTAAAAGTAAAGTTGCTACTTATAGGTATAATCAAAGCAATCGATTCTCTTTGTTGTTTTAAATCTTCATGCTGAGTTGGTGTGATTTTCTTAAAATACAGTCGATGGCCATTATTCGCATACACCTCTTGAATGATGTCACAGAAACTTTGGAAGTTTTTTTCATCCTGAAGAACGTGATTAAGGTTATGTTCCATAGGGATGGGTGGGAAGTTTTCCCACGGCCCCAGTTTGCCAACGGTTAACCTCAGTAATAATCCTATATTAGTTTCAGCATAAGCAATCTGGCCAATAGCTTTCATTGACAGAGGTGTTAAGAGTTGATTGGCGTACTCTGCACCCGAGTTAGGTGTGAAGGTGATGTTGGGGCTGTAACTGATTCCACTGGAGGATAAGCTACCACTAGTTTGTGTTAGCAAATCTGCACCAGAAAATGCATTTTGATTAATGGATAGACTGGGTGTAGTGAAACTATTGCTGGTTGTCACTGAACTGATAGCTAGAAAAGTCGGTGCTTCGTGATTATGCGCCCTAACAATATTTAATAAAATTTCATTAGAGGTGGCTTTGGATACCGCTGTGTTATACACCTCGTGTGTTGCGGTAGCTCGGTTAATGAGTTGTTTGTCACACCCGCACATCAAAATGGTAAAGCTACAAGTTAAGAGTGTTAGGCGTAATAAATTCCGTTTCATATCAGTTAATCCATCATTCAATGATATAACTGTACCTTTGATGTATGTTGTAGCACAAGTGGTATAGCCATTTTCTCGATAAAAATCATAATGCTAGGGTAGGATGAGCCCAAAAAGGGCTCATTGATATTTTGTTATGCCATACACACCGTAGTTTGTTGAATAAACCGTTCCTGTTGTAGAGCATGTAATACTGAGGCAATCCGGAGAGCCTCAGTGATCTGTGCATCACTGAAGTGAGGTTGTAATTGCTTGTAGTGTGATTGTAAGCACATACCACAGCCATTAATTGCTGAGATAGCTAATGACATCAATTCAAAAACAGAAGCATCAATACCATGCTGACTGATGCCCTGCATACGAAGTCCTGCAGGCTGTTGAATTAAGCTCGTACTTTGAATGAGATGAGTGGCTCGATAGAAAATATTATTCATAGCCATCGTTGATGCAGCTATTTTTGCTGCATTCTGCATCTTCTCGTCAAGATCCTCACTGTAGGCGTATGCTGCTTCCGTAATAGCGTTATTTTGCAGTGAGAGACTTACTGCCAACGTTATCGCTTGATGAATTGGCTGATCTAATAGATGGTCATCTTCTGAAAGAAATATTTTTTTAACATTAATCTTGAGATCTTTGTTGGTTGCATCGTCTGAAATTAAGTTGTGAAATGTCATTATACTGTTTCCTTGTCGTTGAGTGATTGAGTAATTGTTGTCTCACCAGGTTGCCAATTACATGGGCATAGCTCATCAGTTTGTAAAGCATCCAAGACGCGAAGTACTTCTTTTGGGTTTCTGCCAACGTTTGAATCTGTCATCATTGAAAAACGAATGATGTTGTGTGGATCGACGATATAGGTTGCACGTTGCATGACACCTTCATCGTTTAAAATACCAAGCTCTGTGGCAAGGTGGCGCTGTATGTCTGAAAGCATGGGGTAGTGTATCGTTTTGAGGTCATCATGTTGTTGTCTCCAGGCAAGGTGGACAAACTCACTGTCGATACTACCGCCAATTAGGACGGCATCACGATCTGAAAAGTCTTCATGGAGGTCGTTAAATGCTTTAAGTTCAGTCGGACAGACGAACGTAAAGTCTTTTGGCCAAAAAAAGAACACTTTCCACTGGTTGGGGTAACTGTCACTCGTGATAGTTTCGAAAGCCGTTTGTGGGTTATCGCTAACTGTCGCAAGTAAGTTAAAAGTTGGGAAGTGTTGTCCAATTGTTTTCATGTTTTTTCCTCAAATGTTGTTAACAAACGCCAATCTACGTGACAGTTTGTAATTGTTAAAATCGATTGTTATTATCAATGTGATAGCTTATGGCTATATTGATCTCTGGCTACCTGGAGTTAACTGTCTAGTTCAGGTGGTATGATATTTGTAGATAATGAGTTTTATCGACGTGATAGCTTTTACAGGTGAATGATATGAATTTGAGAGATTTACACTACTTAGTGGTGTTGAGTGAAACTATGAACTTCCGTCGAGCATCCGAGGCATGTTTCGTGAGTCAGCCAACACTGAGTATGCAAATAAAGAAGTTGGAGGAGGAGTTGGATGTGGTCTTGTTTGAGCGAGATCGCCGTTTCTTGCAGATCACTTCAGCTGGCATCACGATGGTAGAGTATGCGAGAAGAGTTCTGAATACGGTCGATGATATGAAAAAGGTTGCGAAAGCTTATCAAGACCCATTAGGGGGGGCGGCTTCCTTAGGTATTTTTCCAAGTTTAGCGCCCTACGTCCTACCAAAAATTATTCAGCACTTAGATGATGCTTTGCCGTCATTATCATTATCCGTAAAGGAAAAAATAACCGAAAAGTGTCTGCATGAGTTGTATGAGGGTGATTTAGATCTCGCAATGCTAGCAAGCCACATTGATGATGCCATACTTTCTCAGCAGGCATTATTTGAGGAAACATTTTATCTAGTGTGTAGCGATAAGCATCCATTGAGTAAGTTAGAGTGCATCTATCCTGATCAGATTCCTGAAGATCAGTTGCTCTTATTGGATGAGGGGCACTGTCTGCGAGAGCAGGGTTTAGAGTATTGTCAGAGAATTGGTCGACGCCATAACATGGACATAGCTGGGACCAGTTTATCGACAGTGTTAGCAATGGTTGCTTTAGGCCGAGGGATTACTTTGCTGCCTGCCTTGTCGCTCCCGGCTGTGGAGCATTTACCCGTATCCGTCAGGTCTATTGCAGTGGATCCGCCGAGTCGAAGGGTGTCTCTGTATTGGCGCTCTAGTTACGATCGAAAGCCATTGATTGAGTGTTTGGTGGGTTTGATTAAGCAGGGTGTGCAATCAGTGGAGGGTGTCGTTGTCATGTAAACAAAAATCTTTCAAATTTAGGGTAGATGAGATATAATCTTGTCTTAAGGAATTTGTGTTCTATTTAACATATTGATATATATACATATATATTTCAAAAGAGGTCATTTTAGTGGGTATTTTTAAAAAAGTAAGCGTGCTATGGCGTGTGTCATTGGTGGTATTTTTAGTGGGCGGGGGTCTTTGTTTGGAGCCTGCGGTACAAGCTTCAAAGGCTCCTGAGAATGATAAGATGGTTACATCTACCCATAAACTGGGTTCTTTTGATAGCATCGTGATATCAGGGAATATCAAGGTGGTATTATTGCCTTCTCATCGATCTGGCTCTCACTCTCTTACCATGACAAGCCCATCAACACAAAGCTACTCAATTGATGTAAAAAACAGTGTCTTGTCTATTCGGCAAATAACGCCATGGTGGATCACTACTCAGTCTGCAACAGTCAAGGTTGATGTGAGCACGTTAAAGAAATTGTCGCTTTTTGACGCCGCTGCTGTCTCAGCGACATCATTTAAGACTTCCTCCTTAACGATTGATGCTGATACCTCAGGTGATATTAACCTTGATGGTCAAGTGGGTCTAAAAAGTCTTATTTTGAAGGGCCCCGGTAATGTTCATGTTCGCTGGGTCGATACGCCAAGTTTGAATATCGATAGCCATGGCGATGGCGCCATTGATTTATCAGGAACGGTAGGGCAAATGCACGTACGACTCTCAGGCCATAGTCAGTTAGAAGCGGAGAATTTAAGAGCAGACTCTATTGCTATTCAGACATATCACTTCGCTAAAGCGCAAGTGATGCCAATGACCACTTTGAATGCTTTTGCGCACGATTTTAGTAATATTCTATACTACAGGACGCCAAAATATTTTACTCGTTTCACGTCACAATCAGGTAATATTTTGCAAATGCAGTGGCGTGAATCATAATTTTTCACTGGTTGAAGAGATAAAAAACGCACGTCCGAGTTGATAGGGTGGGCGTTCTTTTTCGGGCAGGCTTAATCATTGTTTGTGTAAAAACATTCATTGATTCGCAAGAAATTGCTGTGCTATGGTTTTTTCAATATGTGGTATAGCGCCTGTAACATGACTTTATGCCCTCAAATAGTATAGTATTCTTTATCTCTAAACGTGTCATCATATTAAAAAAAAGGGGTATTATGTCAAATCAGCCAAAAGGTGAGCTCGCAATTCGAACATTAGCCATGCCAGCCAATACGAATGTGAATGGTGATATTTTTGGCGGTTGGATCGTATCGCAGATGGATCTTGCTGGACTGTATGTCGCGAAGCGTCACGTTCGTCATAAAATAGTTACTGTATCAATCCAGGGGATGGATTTTATATCTCCTGTGAGTGTTGGAGATTTTGTCTGTTGCTATGTGGACGTTATCAAGCAAGGCACCACTTCTTTACACGTCAATATAGAAACTTGGGCGCTGGGTTCGTCTCCCAGCGACTATCGTAAGGTAACAGAAGGATGTTTTGTCTATGTGGCGATAGACCAGGAAGGAAAACCTGAAGCGCTGCGTCAGCCAAGTGAATAGGCATACACAGCACACTTGGCGGGCGTAATCGTCTAGGCGGCTTTTCGATGTTCGTCTAGCTGCTCTGAGAAGTGATCTAGAACAGGTGTGAATATCGCGTGATTAATGCTGGATAGTCGTTCTAAACAACCCAGATAGAGCTGTTTTTGATCATCTGAGCCGTAATGCACAACAGACTTATTACATTCAAAGAGTTTGTCCTGCAGCTCATCAGTATGTTGGAATCCGGGTGAGCTGACCATCTGGATGACCTCGAGTAGTAGGTTTGAGGTATGTTGAATACGGTGAATGATACGTTCACCAGAGATGGTATAGTCTCTGACGTAGTTTTTTAGTTCGTTGTGAAATTTTTCTAAGCCAGAGTAAGAATAATAACCTTGATCTGGGATATTTCCATTTTTTTCGATGTCGTCTATGATTCGCCAAGCGGTGTTATAAAGTAATATATCGTCGCTATAAATCGTCATTGACTTAAGGTCGAGAACTTTTAATCGATTCATGCGCTCGACTTGATTCAATGACTTTCGAAGTAGTAAACGATAATCACTGATGTATTGTGTGATTTTTTCTGCAAAAACCGATGACATATTTTCCTCCCTCCTGGCTCCAAAACTTGTAATATTTAATTTCGCCCTAATCTAATTATTGATCATTTTATCAGTCAAACATTAAGGAATTCTTAATTTTATAAAATAATTTAATGTTTTCTTAAAATAGTATTTTATAATCCTGATCAGTGACTTGGATGTTCGAATTCCGGTTGGTCTCATTAATGAATGTTGAGCACGTGTAATTTCGACCATAATTTGATCAGTGACAAGTTGTATGAGTTCCTGAATAATGGTCCTTATTTTAAAGAGGATGATGGTGTGAGGCTAGAATCAGTGCGATGGGTGGATAATTTATCGGATACAGCGATGAAGTTGACGAAGTCGCAAATGCAGAGATTATCATCAGCGGGATCATTGACGCATTATTTTCAAACTTCAGAGACACTATCTATCAATTTTAAATTATTGGCTCTCAATAACGTTCAACAGCCAAGAATGATAACGGGTGATGACACGTGGTCTGATTGCGAAGGAGATTGGTCTCAGCGTATCGTATCTTGGTTTCATGCTGACCAAACTTGGGTGTACGCTGAGAGTTGGATTCCCCCTTCATTGGCTTTGCAATACCAGGAGCAGGTGTCCGATCGTTTACCTCTGGGGAAGTGGTTGTTTAATGGTCAGGCTATCGAGCTCTCTCCATTTAAATTTGTGACGTTAGTACCCAGTGATCCAATAATGCAAAGGGTATCTTTTCCAATGACAGTCAATAACTCATCACTATGGATAGCGAGGTGTCGACAGTATAAAATAGCAGAGCATCCCCCATTGATCGTTATTGAGGTTTTTTTTCAGCCATGTTTAGATCACTTTGCGCTAATTTCTGAGGAAGCAACACAACAGGAAAATGTATGAATATTGATGGAAAGAAAAATTTAATCGATTCTCCCTGTGTAGGTATTTGCAGTGCCACGGCATTGGGTGATGAAATATGTATCGGTTGTGGACGTACGTTTGATGAAGTACGACTGTGGAATACTTTTTCTGATGAGGAAAAAAAATCAATTAATCTTCGACTACAATCATCGCGTTAAGACAAACCGGCAGATTGTTGATGCCACGCATCTAAGTATTTCTTTGATCCCATCTCAATAATTCTGGAGATCGTGCGTTCAAAATTCACACGTTGTTTGCCTCTTGGATACAGTAGGGACGGAATAGATTGTGCGGAAAGGATTAAACGTTTTTTCCTGTCGTACAAAACATCGATGAACTTGATAAAAGGTATAATCAGGTGATGTTCCTCAGGTTGTATGATCGGTATCTCACTAACAAGAAAAATATGGTACTGCTTGCACAGCTCAATATAATCATTCTGTGATCGAGGACTATTGCAGATGATATTGAAGTCAAACCATATAATATCCTGAGTTTTTTTTATGACGGATATAGGTCGATCAAGAATATGTATTGTTTCTGTTGAGACAGATTGATGATGAGTGAGGAGATCAAATGTCTCTTCGAGTAAGGTATGATTTTCAGTTGTGAGAGGGGAAAAATACGCATTTGTACGTGTTAATTGGTTGCGACGATAGTCCTTTATGCTTTGTTGGTGGATAACTGTTGTGTAAGTTTGTAGAAGCGTGATAGCCGGCAAAAATTGTTCGCGTTGTATACCATTAATGTACAAATTTTTCGGAGCCGTATTCGATGTTGTGATAATGCAAGCGCCATTGGCAAATAATGCGCGTAGAAGCCGAGCAAGTACCATGGCGTTGGTAATATCTGAGACTAGAAACTCATCAAGAAAAATCACTAAGTATTGATCAGCAATTTCCTTTGCAATTTTTTGAAGTGGATTTTTTTCGCCTTCATGTTTGATTAATGCTTGTCGAATTTGTTGCATGAACTCATGAAAGTGAAGTCTCAATTTCGGAACGGGTACCGTATTAAAAAAAATATCGATAACATAGGTTTTTCCGATACCCACGCTACCCCACAGGTAGAGTCCTTTGATGGGTGGGCGTGGTTTTATTTTGCGGCGGATTTTTCCTGCTGCGGATGATCGTTTTTTATAGCGTTTTATCAGCTGTTGCTGAATGATATCTAACCGTTGAATAGCTTGTAATTGATAAGGGTTAGCTTCTATCCGCTGATCGTCAATGTGTTGCTGGTAAACTTCTAAAGGCGTCATGATTTATTGCTGCAAAGTGAGAGCGATGTTCGCAAGGCGTTTACCAAATGCCTGACATAAGTGTTTCTCGTCTTTTGTTAGTTGGTTACCTTGCTGCTCTGAGGCAACATGGCTAGGGCCATAGGGTGTTCCACCTGAGCTCGTGCTGCTGAGTGCCGGTTCTGAGTAGGGGATACCAACAATGACAGCGCCATGATGAAGCAGTGGTGTCATCATACTAATCAGTGTGGTTTCTTGCCCTGAATGTTGACCACCTGATGAAGTAAAACAACCAGCGGGTTTGTTGACTAAAGCTAACCCTTGCCAAAGACCGCCTGTTTGATCGATAAAGTGTTTGAGAGGTGCTGCCATATTGCCGAAACGTGTAGGACTCCCTAGAGCTATTCCGGCACAGTGCTCCAGGTCATCTAATGTTGCATACAGCGGTCCACTCGATGGGATTTCAGCATCGATTTTTTCCGTGGTAGCCGATATCCCTGGCACTGTTCTGACGCGTGCTTCAATACCATTGACACTCTCAACGCCGCGAGCAATATCTTGTGCCATAGCAGCTGTGGATCCAGTAACGCTGTAATAGAGAACGAGTATGTAAGGCGAGCTCATGTTGTGTCATCTTATGTTAGGTAATTAAGGTCCTTATTATGAGGTATTCATTACCGTCATTCAATAATAGAGGTGGCGGTAAGCTCAGTTTACAGGACACAACACTGAGAGTTCGTTATACTGGATTTTGTCGTGAGTAGCATCAATGGAGTGGTGTATTGTTTAGCAAGGTTACGAATGCGCGTATATTTTGGTTGCAGTATTGGCGACTTTTTTTTGATTCTCAGTGCACCCGTATGGCGGCTTCATTGGCCTATTCAACCCTTCTGACATTGGTCCCTCTATTAATTATCTTATTCTCTATCCTAGCGTTATTCCCGTGGTTTCATGGTGCCGGCCAATCAGTTCAGCAGTTTGTTTTGAAGACATTTATACCTAGTTACGCTGAAGAGATTTCTCATCAGATTAATAGCTTCGTTGCTAATATGAGGCAGTTGTCTTGGTATCGTCTGATCTTTTTTTTCGTTGTGTCGATATTGATGATTTATAATTTAGTCAATACTTTTAATCGAATATGGGGAACCAGTATCCGTAAACATATTACGAGTTCTTTTGTCTGGTATGCCATAGTGGTATTAGTATCGCCAGTTGTGTTGGGAGTCTTGTTTTTCATCGGCCCTTATTTGAATATGCTGTTGGTTGATTTTGAGCAACTGACACACTGGTCGATAGAAAAGCCGATTATTCTAGCACTACCTTATGGTGTTTCTTGGGTAACCTTTATCGGATTTAATTGGTTAATTCCCAATGCGCGTGTACCTTTTAGATGTGCTTTTTGGGCAGGAACAGTGACGGCATTATTATTTGAGTCAGCTAAGATAGTGTTTGCGGCATATACCTCTCACGTGTCGTATTACCATGTGTTATATGGTGCATTATCTGTGATTCCCTTATTTTTGATTTGGTTGTATGTATCATGGTTAATTATTTTGGGCGGTGTCGTACTTTGTTGTTTATTAAGAGAAAAAGCTATTTTTCTTGCGTAGTTGCATTAACGTTATATTAATTCACGTCTTTTTCTTGATCATTGAATCTCTTGTGATACATTAAAGGGTACATTTTGTACGCTATTATTTTTTTAGTTTAATAGTTGTATATTTTTCAATAACCTATCGATTTTATTTCTTGTTTTTATTGGTTGTGATCTTGTCATTGATAAAGGCTTAAGGAGCACAATCGTATTCAGTCTTTTTATAGGGGGGCAGGTATGTTAGCTGTAGCTGGTAATGATTTGCGACAGTCATTGTTGCCCCCCCGCCTTCTTAAAATTGGCAATGGCAGTGACGATAGTGGCACTACGGATCCTGAGACAAGCCCGAGAGAATACTATATTGGTCATTCTGCTACTGGCTCTGGTTCTGGGTCGGGTTCTCCTGAAACGGTCGTTGATCCCAACAAAGAACTTGATCTTGGGTCTAAGGATGGTGTCGGCACTGATAATCAGTGGAATTATAGTGAAGTGCTTAGATGGACGTTCGCAACATCGCCAGCCATTCTCATGGGTTGGGCTTATGGGGCTTTAACAAACTCTAAACTTACAGATCTTGGTTGGCCTAAGGAGGTCGCTTTAACATGTAGTGCTTTTAGTGGGATTGTCAATGCGGGGTTATATGAGATCGTTGTTTTTAAGCTGTTAGGAGGAAAGGTCGACCGGATATTGGGGGATGAATATGAGTCTTTACCTGGTGAAGTAAATAGCCAGACGTCAGTCAGCTTGATGAAGCAGGCGACTGCGTATCTCGTCTATTTTATTTTTTCTCTTATTCCATCATTACCCGTTTTTTCTGCAGTGTATAATATTCGAAATTCTGTAGGGTTAACTAACCAAGGTTTTGGTGAGTTTGTGGTGTATACCACATTTCTTTTGCGAGCAGTGGCCACAGCTCAATCCTTACCACAACTACCTGGTATTGTAATAGGGCTATTGAATAAGTTCAGAGCACTTTGTTCTTACACTCAAAATCAATCATCGGGACTAGTCATCAACACTCAACCAGAGGGGCAAGAGGGTCAGCGAGGTTTAGTTAATTGTCATGCAAACTACAAAGAGTGGTTAGTCGGATCTTTCGTTGCTTGTGCGGTAACTTATTCATTGGCTGAACATTCATCAATTAGTAAAGCTTTGACTGATGTTGGTTTAAAACTGCATGGTGCCGAAGGTTTAGCTACAAAACTGTTGTTTGAGAGTGTCGGTGTGATCGTGCTACTGCCGTTTAATATAGAATGGTCACGCTCTGGTGTCGACTCTGTCTTAAACCATTTTACTTACAGTACTTTAATCATCGTGTTGATCTGTATCCTAACAGGAGCACCAGCAGTCTCATTGACTGATTCAGCAAAGGATGACCCGGACTCAACGCAATTAGAATTTGAGACCAGGCCACCAATGAGCATTTTTATTCTTATCGCGAGTTATTTGACGGGTGTCTCAATGAATATTGGTTCATTATGTAGAAATTTAAATATTGGCGGTAGTGATACACATTGCACTGGCGGAATAGCTTATTTCTTTCAAGCATCCAGTGAGAGTCTTACTAGGATTGCGAGTAATTTAAGCACGCCCCAGGGGGCTTCGCAATCACCATTCTTTGCTGTGCGTAAAGAAACCAGTGGTGAAGAG
>DCQA01000007.1:21766-21981 GCA_002323325.1 Coxiellaceae bacterium UBA1530
TTCAAATTACAGTATTGTCTAATGAATTTCTTTGGATGGATCTTCTGTAATCAGTCCTACTTGATCAGCGCCAGCCTTTTGTAATAACACCATGGCTTGTACGACAGCACCGTATTCAACCGCTTTATCACCTTTGACATACACATCCAAGTGTTGGTGGCGTTTTTCTGCAGCAGTGAGTTTGGCATCGATGGTGCTCATTAACTGTTGTGCAG
>DCQA01000012.1 GCA_002323325.1 Coxiellaceae bacterium UBA1530
TCATTTTTGGTGGACTCTGGATGGTGTTTGTTTTTTTTGACTTTCTTATCTTAAACACAAAGATACTAGGCTTCTATGGAGGGAGCTTTATTTTTTCCACTTTTTCTGTCTGCTTTTTAATGGTTTACAATTATTTTAGCGTAATGTTTTTCCATGCTGAGCAATTATGCCTTTTTAACGACCTTAATCACTTCCTCTATCCAATATCAATTATTGAGACAGCTCTGATGATCACCTTATGTTTTGTATTGATACCACATTTCTTTTATTTAGGCGCCATCTTTGCAATAGCTATTACTCAATGCTTATCAGCAATAGCCTGCTGGATTATTATTCGAATTCATCGCATTGAGATAAAAATACTTGGGATTATTTAAAAACAGTAAAAAAGGTTAAATATTAGAACTAACCACACTCAGCTATTACTACTTTTTATAATTTCACTGACGAATGTAATTACCCGTGACAGCATCCCTAATAACTGTCGGACTGTCACTGCTACCACACTCACCCTCAACGATCACATCAACTTGCTCATGAAATTGAATAACAACATCATTCGCTGATTTTGCAGGTGGATGATCACAAATATTCGCGCTAGTAGAAACAATGGGGCCTTCATAGGCTTCGCACAGTGCCTTGACAACTGGGTGCGAACTAATCCTCACCGCTAAAGTCTGATGATTACCGGTTAAACATCTCGGCACATCACTACGAGCAGGGCATAACCATGTCACAGGGCCTGGCCACGTTGGAAAAATAGATGCTTGTGCTTTTTCTGATAAGGGTTCAAGTAAAGATTCGACTTGATCAAAAGACGATGCCACTAAAATAAATCCTTTTTCAATTGAACGACGCTTCAGGTCTAATAATGCAATTACCGCATCGGCATTCCAAGGATCACAGCCCAAGCCAAAAACAGCCTCTGTTGGATAGGCAATCACCTGACCTTGCTTTAAAGCCGTCACACCATTAGCAACAGAGACTGTCTTTATCATAAACTCATCTCTTCTATACGTGAGCTTGTTTAGTCGGGCTTGCTAATCCCTGCTGTAACTGCGTATTAGCATCCATTAATGCGGTTTTTTTAGACTGGCGCTTCTCCAGTAAACGTTGAGATAACGCTACGTCCTGTAATGCCAGAATCTGTGCGGCTAGAAAGGCAGCATTAACAGCTCCTGCTTTGCCAATACTCGTACAAGCTACAGGTGTACCGCCAGGCATTTGAACCGTTGACAATAGTGCATCGAAACCACCTAAACTACCTGCATCTAAAGGAATACCAATCACAGGTTTCACCGTATTGGCTGCAACCGCACCAGCCAAGTGTGCTGCCAAGCCTGCTGCTGCAATAAACACCTCAGTACCTTGCTGTTCGGATTCTTGAATAAAGGCCGCTGTTTCTTTAGGTGTACGATGCGCCGATAACACCCGTGCTTCAAACGCTACACCAAGAGAGGTTAGTGTATCAAATGTATGTTGTAACACAGGCAGATCACTGTCTGACCCCATTAAAATAGCAACTTTAGCTTGGCTCATTATTTTCTTCTCCTTCTGGGTAAGGGATGGCATAACGACAGTCTTGCTGTGGGCACACCTTCTGAGTACCACTCCGCTTGGTCGTTTTTACCGTTAATATTGGCCACTGACAATCAGGGCACGCTTCATCAATCGGTTTATTCCAAATCGCATAATCACACTTGGGATATCGCTCACAAGAAAAAAAGATTTTTCCGCGACGTGATTTACGCTGCAAAATATGCCCCTGTTTACACTTAGGGCAATCCACACCTGTATCCTGTGGCTTCTCTAGTGGTTCAATGTACCGACAATCTGGATAATTACCACAACCGATGAACTTACCATATTTACCATGACGCACGACTAATTCACCTTGGCATTTTGGGCAAGCTCGATCTTTAATTTTTTCCTGCATCGCCTCTTGATCACCATCGATACTACGTGTGTAAGAACAATCCGGAAAGGCGGTACACCCAATAAAACGTCCCGTCCGTCCGAGCCGGATCGATAATGGCTTACCACACTCAGGACATGTCTCATCAATCTTTTCTTGAGTGACATCACTACGCTGTACATCAGTTTCAGTTTTGTCAATCAGCGCTTTGAATGGCTTCCAAAAATCTTCGAGAACAGGTATCCATGCTTGATCACCGGTTGCTACGGCATCTAAACTATCTTCTAATCGTGCGGTAAATCCATAATCGACGTACTGTGTGAAATACTCGGTTAAAAAACGATTAACCACACGTCCGACATCAGTGGGATAGAATCGCTTCTGTTCCAGCTCAACATATTCACGATTTTGAAGTGTACTGATAATAGAGGCATAGGTTGATGGTCGACCTATTCCATGCTCTTCCAGAGCCTTGACAAGACTAGCCTCAGTATATCGAGGTGGCGGCTCTGTGAAGTGCTGGCTCGGAACAACATCATGTAATTGCACCTTATCGCCCTCTTCCATGGCTGGAAGGATTTTACCCTCACTATCATCTTTTTTCTTATCATCAACATCCTCAGAGTATACCGTTAAAAATCCTGGATGTTTGATCACAGAACCATTCGCGCGAAACACATGATTGTCTGTGGTTAAGTCTATAGCGACCGTATCCATGATTGCGTCAACCATTTGACTAGCAATCGCTCGTTTCCAAATTAATCCGTATAATTTAATTTGCTCCTTTGATAAAAACGCTGTTAATGACTCAGGGCGTCTGAAAGCTGACGTTGGTCGTATTGCTTCATGCGCTTCTTGTGCGTTCTTAGATTTAGTGGTGTATATGCGCGGCTCATTGGGTAAATTGTCTTTGCCATATTCTTTAAGAATAGTCTCCCGTATTTCAGTGAGCGCTTCTTTTGCCATATTCACTGAGTCTGTACGCATGTAGGTAATTAAACCAATCGTTCCATCTTCCCCACCAATATCAACACCCTCATACAATTGTTGCGCAATTCGCATCGTCCGTTGTGCAGTAAAGCCTAATTTCCTTGAAGCCTCTTGTTGTAGAGTGGAGGTAATAAAAGGAGGTGCAGGGCGTCGTTTACGCTGCTTCTTGGTGATGGTTTTGACTAGAAGCTCACCTTGAGCACTATTAACCAGCGTTTCTTTTACTGATGTCGCACGCTTTTCATCCTGAATACTAAACTGCTCTAGCTTCTCACCATCAAAATGTGTTAGTCGCGCAACAAATGGTTTCTTCTGTGAAGATGCCTGACCTTCAACCGTCCAATATTCTTGTTTAATAAATTTCTCAATCGCTTCTTCACGCTCAACAATCAAACGCAGTGCAGGACTTTGGACTCGACCCGCTGAGAGACCACGACGAATTTTTTTCCATAACAAAGGTGATAAAGTAAACCCAACTAAATAATCAAGGGCACGTCTTGCTTGTTGTGCATCGACCAAATCCATACTGATTTCGCGCGGATTGGCAGCAGCTTCTTGCACGGCTTTTTTGGTAATTTGGTGAAAGACTATCCTGGAAATAGTCTTGCCGACCAGTGCTTTTGATTCTCTCAATAGCTCGACTAAATGCCAGGCAATAGCCTCACCCTCTCTATCTGGGTCAGTTGCGAGCAACAAAGTATCACAGGTCTTTAATGCTTTTTTAACTGCGTCTACATGTTTGGCATTACGCTCAATGATCTGATAGTGCATGTTAAAATCATTATCAACTTCAACCGCACCTGACTTTGGAATTAAATCACGCATGTGGCCATAAGATGCCATCACCTGATATTGCTTACCCAGATATTTTTTAATCGTCTTACATTTAGCTGGAGATTCTACAATCACTAGATACTTAGACATTGTTTATGCTCCACCCTTAATGAATAACACCAGTTGGTGAATCGTCCAACACAAGCAATTCCATCTGTTTTAATGCTTCTTGTTCATCTGGCATATTATACAGAACCATCAAGGTCACCCATTTGGCTAAACTCACGTCAATATCATCAGCATCGAGTTCTACTAAAAAATAGACAATAACTTCGAATGTTGCTGGCGATATGATCACTTGTTTGATTAAATCAAGTAAAAAAGCCTGACACTCGCTGTCTAAATACTGCTTCTCTTCCTCTGAAAACACACGTATCGCATCTGGCGAAGAGACTGCAATCGCTTCTTTATCCATTTCAGCCAAACTGCTCAACCACTCAATGGCCTGTTCTATCGGTGCATCACCAAACCCTGCAGACTCTAAATCTTCGGTCACCTCATCTGAGGTCAACTCCACCACCTTGCCTTGCTGAAGATGATGATTAAAAATATACATCAATACGCTTAATACACTGTCTTTTTTCATGCTAGTCTACTCGCACATAGCCACCGGAAACCCGTGTAATATACCCTTTTAATTCAATGATTAACAACATTGAATTAACTTTGGCCACATTCAAAGCAGAACGTGCAATTACTTGATCAACTGTGGTCATTTTATAGTCGACACACTCTAGCAGCATCTGACATTCTGAATCAAGAGAAACTCCACCTCCCGGACTTGGCTGACGAGCGGCCGATGATGAAGTTTCCAAACTTTTTCCTCTCACAGATCGGATACCCAGCGCATCTAGCACATCACCCTCATGCTCAACCAAAGTTGCACCTGATCGTAGTAAACCATGACACCCCTCAACTGAAGCGACTCCAGCCACCCCAGGAACAGCAAATACCTCCCGGCCCTGATCCAATGCATGCTCTACAGTGATTAGAGAACCACTTTGGCGAGCGGCTTCAACCACTACAACCCCATGAGATAACCCACTTATAATCCGATTACGTTGCGGGAAATGATGGGGTTTTGGCTTAGTGCAAGGACGATACTCAGACACTAAAGCACCACGATCTTCGATAAGCGATGCCAAGCGGCGATGTTCACTCGGATAAATAATATCTAAGCCACAACCCAACACAGCAATCGTTTCACTGCTTCCTACTAATGCTCCCTGATGTGCGGCACCATCAATACCTCGTGCCAAACCACTGGTAACGACTACCCCTTGATTAGATAATCCTTTCGACAAATGATGAGCAAATGAGCGACCTTGATAACTGCTTCGACGGCTTCCAACAATAGCCACTTGCAATCGCGATAAGCAGCTAGGATTACCTTTTATGTAGAGAACAATGGGTGGTGCGGAAGTGACACGCAAGTATTCAGGGTACGCAGGATCATCGATCGTCAAAATACATTGTCCTGATTGATCTGCCCACTGACAATCTTCATCAATAACTGATTGAGGTACCTGCAACAGTGCATTAATTAACGCTGGTGACATCGAAGCTTGCTGCCAAGCATCCAGTGAAGCTTGCCATAGTGCGCTCACACTACCCCAATACTCAACTAATTTCATCGCAGTCACTGGGCCTACTCCTTTTGCCTGAGATAACTTCAACCAGTGCTGGATGTTAAGCGCATTCATAAATACCCTCCTTATCATCAGCATGCAATCAGCTCCTCTCGACAACAATACCGTAACCAATCATTTATTCTTGTGCGCAGTTTGGGTAAAAACGTGACAACACTGAATAATCCGCTATGATGATGCTCATCTATCTTCATCAGGAAATAGTATGAAACTAATTTTTGCAGGCTCACCGGATTTTGCTTGCCCAAGCTTAGAACGATTAGTCAATTCACATCACACAATTGTTGCCGTCTATACTCAACCCGATCGTCCAGCGGGACGTGGTCGCAAACTAACACCAACAGCCATTAAGCAGCTTGCCCAACAGTATCAGCTCCCTATATGTGACCCACCCTCATTGAAAACTAATGAAGCGGCTGAGGCATTGTTGGCTCTCCATGCCGACGTAATGGTGGTGATTGCGTACGGATTATTATTGCCTGCCAACATTCTCAAAATACCCCGATTAGGTTGCGTCAATCTTCACCCGTCATTATTACCTCAATGGCGTGGGGCTACGCCTATCCAGCATACCTTGTTGTCAGGAGAAACAACGACAGGTATCACTATCATGCAATTGGATGAGGGTATGGACTCCGGCCCTATTTTATCGCAAATACCAACTGCCGTTTTACCAACTGAAACTGCTGGAGAATTACATCTTCGCTTAGCGCATCAAGGGGCTGAGCAATTACTAGAGACACTCAATCAATTAGAACAAGGGTCCATCACACCACAACCACAAGATCATCAAAAGGCCACCTACACACGTAAAATTCAGAAAGCTGATGCTCTCATCGACTGGCAACAACCCGCCGTTGAACTGGCACATCAAGTACGTGCATTTAATCCCTGGCCAATTGCTTATACACATTGGCAGGGCCATATACTTCGTATCTGGGAAGCAACCGCTGTTGATCAATACTGTGATAAACCCTGCGGTCAATTAATTGCAGTCTCTAAAGATGGAATTGATATTAATACTGGTATGGGATTGTTACGAGTACACACCGTTCAATTACCCGGCAAACGTCCTGTTGATATCCGGGCTTTCATAAATGCCCATCAATCTGACCTGATACCTCATCACACATACTTTGGTATTACTGCATGCTGATTATTCTTGATCGAGATGGTGTCATTAATACAGATTCACCCGATTACATTAAATCTCCGCAAGAGTGGTATCCTATTCCAGGAAGCCTAGAGGCCATTGCTGCACTTAAGCTAGCCGGACATATCGTTTGTGTTGCGACTAATCAATCAGGTATTGCGCGTGGATATTATTCACTAAAAACTCTCGCGGCAATACACCAAAAAATGGAGCTCGCTCTCCAACAACACCACGTAACCCTTGACAGTATTGCCTTTTGCCCACATATCGATACGGATAACTGCACATGTCGCAAACCCAAACCCGGTCTACTGATACAACTGCAACAACAATTTAATATAGCCTGGAGTGATACAGTCTTTATTGGCGATTCCATGCGAGATTTTCAAGCTGCTGAGTCAGTTGGCTGTCATTTTATTTTGGTAGCTACTGGCAATGGTCAACAAACCAAGACTCTCTATCAACCACAAGTGCCTTTTATGACAGACCTTTGGGCTGTTGCGAACCATATACTCAATCCATCCTTTAGTCTTGGTCAGTAAAGAGCAACCTGATACAGTATTTTTTTTATAATTACAAAAGGAGTTTTTATGCTCACATTGGTAGCTGCTATGTCCCACAATCGTGTAATCGGTAATGCCGGAACAATGCCATGGCACTTACCTGCCGAGCTGAAACACTTTAAAGCAGTAACCTTAGGCAAACCCGTTATTATGGGCCGTACTACTTTTGAGAGTCTACCTGGGCCACTACCTAAACGTCACAACATTGTTGTGAGTCGACAACATCACCTCGCGTTTGATGGTGTGACTGTTTGCTCATCGATTGAAGATGCAATCGCACTAACTAAGTCAGACGAGGATGTTATTATTATGGGAGGAGCGAGTTTATATGAGCAAACCATCAATCACGCCGATCGCATGATCTTAACACTCATTGATCTAAATACCCCAGGAGACACGTATTTTCCCGAGTGGAATGAATCAAATTGGGAAAATGTCAAAGAAGTCACACATCCAGTGACCGACATAAACACAACCGCTTTTCGCTGTGTTTGGTTACAACGCAAATTTTCTACTTAAGATAACTCACGAGCATTTATTTGAAATCTTTGCTTTGTTTCAACGTTCATTGCCGTTAAAAAACCTCCATACACGCAGCCTGTATCTAATGCATGACATTGCGGCTGATCACATTGTCCCATCAACCTAGCCCAATGCCCAAAGAACACATGATGCGATTGCTGGTACCATTCAAACCAAGGCTGAAAATCACTGTGAGGATGAACACGCTCCTTATAAGAAAATTCTAATTGTCCCTGCGATGTGCAAAATCGCATTCGAGTCAGCGCATTAACTGTGTATCGAAGACGATCAATACTCTGAAGGTTCTCTGACCAAAGAGCAGGTTCTTGCCCATACATCTTAGAAAAAAAATCATGGTAATACGGACCTTGAAGGACATCCTCAACTTCTTTTGCACAAGCCAGTGCCATCTCAGTAGTCCAACAAGGTGGAATACCCGCATGAACAAACACCGAATCATAATCCTTTATTGTGTAAAGTAGTCGTTGATGGCGCAACCAACACAATAGCTCCATACCATCAGAGGTATCCATCAACGCTTTTAGCGTGGTGCTTGGTGGTGCTGTGATAGCACCATACCCTTTAGCCAACAATGCCAAATCATGATTCCCTAAAATAACCGTTGCATGTTTTAGAGAGCGCACCAATCTTAAAACTTGCAAAGAACAAGGACCGGTATTGACTAAATCACCGATAAAAATAAGATGATCAAAGGTTGACTGATAGTCTATGGCATCAAGCAATGCACAGAGGGAATCATAGCAACCATGCACATCACCGATCGCATAAGTCGCCATCTGCTATGAAACACCTGACCACTGAGCCAATACAGTTGTCGCTGCATGCAGCCCTGGTATAGACAGATGCTCTTGCGTTGAACCAACCAAAGATTGAAGAAAAGACAAACGTGGTTCATAGAGCTTATAAAACTCAGTAGAAAACTCATGATGCATCACAGATGGCACACTACCTGTACCATCGACTAGACCCAGCTGTACCGCACGAGAACCTGACCAAAAATCCCCAGAAAATAACACGGCCTTGTCACCCTTTAAGCGTCCTTTCCTACCTGCTAGAACATCCTTTATGAAATGCTCATGCGCATCATTAAGTAACTGTTTAGCCTTCGCAACATCAGTGGCATCAAGTGGCTCAAATGCATCCAATCGGTCTTTATTCTCTCCGGCTGTTAGGACACGACGCGTTATACCAATTTTTTTAATTGCATCAGTAAAGCCAAAACCACTCATAATTACACCAATGGATCCGGTAATTGTGTCAGGATCAACGTAAATTTGATCGGCTGCAGATGCAATCAAGTAAGCACCAGAGGCCAATGCATCCTCACCCACTACCACGACTTTTTTGTGATACGCATGCTTCAAGCGCATGATTTGGTCATAAATCAATGATGATTGAACAGCACTCCCCCCGGGTGAGTTCATCTCTATTAAAACGCCTTTACTGTTTTTATCGGTAAAGGCTTTGTACAACACCGGGTTAACCACATTGGCTGACATATGTGCCTCAGGCATTATCACCCCAGACAACCGTACTAATGACACATAAGGCTTACCTGATTGTACGTGATCATACGTGCTAGATGAGTGCATAGAAAGAACAATGGCATATAGAAGAACGATAGCGGCAATTAAACTAAAACGAATTATTCGCCAGCGTCGATCTCTACGTCGATCATCAACTAGCGCTTTGATAATTGCTTCTCCAACCGGTAACTCTGTTTTTTCAGACATATTAATCTCACTTTATTCGCACTATGATGGAATTCGAACAGCCAAAATATCACAACTCACTGAATGCAATAATTGATCCGAGTTTGACCCTAAGAGTAACTTAAGACCGTATCGATTGTGCACACCCAAAACAACCAAATCGATAGCCATCAACTCAACATACTCGTTAACGACTTTTTTAACGGTACCAGTGTGAACGTGAATACGATCCGATGCAATCTCATAGCGGGCAACCCAATCGGTTAATAGCGACTTTACTTGATCGGTATAATCCATCTCTACGGAAAGCGAGGCTTTGGAAAAATAGTGGTTATCCTTAATAACTTGACCCATGCCTACTCTATCTGACGGAGCAACATGCAAGACATGAAGCTCTGCTTGAGTAGTCCGAGCCACTTCAACGGCTTTAGCTAATATAAACTCACAATCTTTAGACAAATCCGTGGTTACCAATAGTCGCTGATACGATGACAAGACACACTCCCTATGACAATCAATCCTTTATTCTAACGTAATTTTTTGACTCAACAAAACATATTGATCAACACTCAACTCTTGAGGCCGTAAAGTAAGATCGACCGGTAACTGACCTAGCTGAGCCAGAGGTATGAGTGACTGAAGACTTTTACGTAAAGTTTTGCGTCGCATAGTAAAGACATGAGAAACAAGTCTTCGCAATACTTCGAATTCATCCGTTGATAATTGATAGCGACGATGTGGCTGCAAACGCACAAAGGTTGAATCGACCTTAGGAGGTGGATGAAAAGCTTCTGGGCCCACATCGAACAAACACTCAACGTCACAGAAAAACTGAGTCATCACACTTAAGCGTCCATATTGCGATGAACCAACAACTGCAACCATTCTATCTGCCACTTCTTTTTGTAGCAAAAAATGCATATCGTCAATCAATGCCAAGGATGAGAATAAATGAAACATTAAAGGTGTTGATATATTGTATGGCAGATTACCCACCACCCTTATTTGCGAGGATAATGCGGTCGCTATAGCGCCCACATCGAATTTCAAGATATCGGCCTCATGAACTGACAGCTGTTCGGTTGATGCCATACCAGTCAGTAATGGAATTAAATCACGGTCGATCTCTACCACATCCAAATGCGGTAATACTGCCAATAAATGTTCCGTTAAAGCACCACGGCCGGGGCCAATTTCAACGATACGATCTGATAATTGTGGCGCGATAGCCGAAACCATTTTTTGTAGGATCACCTGGTCGAATAAAAAGTGTTGTCCAAAGCGCTTTCTAGCGGGAACACCACGACCGGGAGAGAACCAGTCACTCATTGTGAGTTCACAATTTGTATGTATGATTGCTGATAGATTGTCTTGAGCCAAGCAGAGAGTGCTTTGTTATATTGTTGGTCGTAAGCAAAATCACGGATCTGCTGATCTGTGAGCGAAGAACTATCACCCTTCTTCTGTATTAATTGCAATAAATGCAAGCCATTACTTGCCGAAATCTGATCTGATATCTGGCCGGGTTTCATAGTGACGAGCTGTTGAACGAAAATGTCTGGTAACTGACTCTGAGTACGCCAACCCAAATCCACTACTTCTGCGCCTTGAAGTGTGTCCGTAGATACACCCGATTTTAATTGCTGTTGTATGGTCTTCAGGATTTTTTCAGCTTGGACGCGCTGAGCCTGTGTTGCTTTTTCTGCTAGTGGAATACGAATATCGATGATTTGATATTGCACTGCCGATGCTTGATGCGCCTCTAGCGCCTTACGAGCTTTAGCAATGTCTTGTGATGAAACATCAATATCTTGTGCAATGGCTTGATGCTGTAATTTTGAAATTAATAACTGATTACGTATTTTTGATTCAAAGTCAGGGTATGAAATACCTTGTTGTGCTAATTGAGATTTCAATTGTTGCAAGGATAATTTTTGTTGTTTTGCGATGTGTTCTATCGCAGTTGTTAACTCAGCATTCGTGATAGATATGCCAGTTTTCTTGATCATTTGTAATTGAATTTTTTGGTAAGTCAACTTTTTAAGTAATTGCTGACGGATTTTACTATCATCTGGCAATATTGTATGCGTTGCTTGAGCCTGTTGTTTAGCTTCCTCTACCGCCTTTTTAAGCTCAGATTGCAAAATAACCTCATCATTAACAACAGCCGCAATACCATCAACAGGCTTCACTGGTGCACCTGGAGCTGGCAACTCGACAGCTTGTGTTTGTATCGTAACAACAAATAACGATACGACTACGATACAGATCTGCTTCACTTTATCAAACATACCCATCACCTATTTAAAATTTAATATCCACTAAAATCATCGTAATAAGAAGGAACACCACTACGAATCAAGGAGTTTGCACTACTGGTACCCGTAGCCCCTAAGCCTTTTAGTAACAACTCAAAGTAATACCCTGTATTGTAATCATTATTACTGTAATTGAAATAACGATTGGCTGTAAAACGAGCAGCCCAACAACAAGAACTGTATTCAATACCGGCAAAATAGGACTCTAATTGATCATCGCCCACATTATAATACCAATATCCCATTAAACTCCAGTCATTCGTCACTGGTCGCGCTGCCCCTACCTGAATTAAATTAGTATCTGAATCACTTGAATTTGATGATGTATCCGCATGAATGAAGTCATACCCGATATTTAATACGGAACGCCCCCCACGACTATACCTAGCCACAACACTGGCATTGTTCATGTAGCTATCAAGAACATCCCATGCCGCCGAGGCCGTTGTGGACCAATATTTTCTTGGATAAATCGTTGCTTCACCTAGCAATGGAGAAACATCATCATACAAGCCTGAACAAGAATCATCCAAACAGACCTCCTGAGGCTCAAAATAATTAATTACTCCCAACTTCATTCGCATTTTTTCAGCTGCTGTTTCAGCATCCAATACCCTTGAGCTCACACTCAGACTTAGTTGGTTTGCATTTTGAATGCGATCATAACCCGTAAAAGCATTTGTCGAAAACAAATCATCAAAAGTCATTGGCAACAAGACTGTATCGTAGATAGGATATTGATCTTGGTCCATATTAGGCACGTATAAATAGAATAAACGTGGTTCTAATGTTTGTGTATATGCCTCTTTTTTGAAAAAAAAGGATCGATCCATGTATAGACCACTATCAATATCGAATAACGGTAATGTCCTGGATTTAGAAAAATAAGGACGCGTTTCATCTGGTGAATCAGTTGCCATATTAGAAGAGTAAATCGTATTATCCACTGTGAGGGTAGGTGTAAAATACCCACTAGCAAAAGTCCGCGGGTAACTCAGTGATGGCGCCATATGCAACCTTAACCCAGTCGGTTGCTCATACGTATACGGCTCATAATCACTACTGTAAGCGAAGTTTACAAACTGGGCGTCCATACCAAGCACTGCACCTTTCCATACATTATCTTTTTGCCCAATAAAGTTCACTTCTGGCAGACGTTGATACTGATTAACAACACCACTGCTCGTGTCTGAAATTAAGTGCATGGTTTGATAACCCTGCAGCAAAGCAGTCGACATCCAGTTGACTGCTGTATATCGCACATCCCATTGGTTTAACAACTGACGAGCCCATGAGGAGCCATCATTAGTTTCAAAATCATTGTAAAAATATGGATCAGTCACATAACGCAGCTCAAGATCAGAATGCCAACGATCGGTTAAATCAATGCCACTGATCCACTCAACATAGCCTCGTGTACTACTCATATCATTTAAGTCATTGATATATTGCGTTTTCGATGGATAGGAATTAACGGAGTCGACTTTGAATTGATCAAATGACGAGTCATAGGGTAAAAGACTCAGCGTCAAGTGACCATATGATGAGGGAGTAATAAAACGAAAAGCATGACTTAACATCAGCCCATGCTCAGCCATCCATGTTGGCGTCAATAAATAATCGTAGTTGGGAGCCAAATTGAGGTAATAGGGAGTACTCACTGTAAAACCGTTTAGTGTTGAGTACCCTACATGCGGGGTCAAAAAGCCGGATTTTCGCTCACTTGAAGTTAAAAAAGAAAGGTACGGCCAATAAAATACTGGGGTATTTTTTATGCGAAGCCAGGCATGGTATGCAGCACCCTCGTGTGTCTCTTTATCTAAGGTTACTTTTTTGGCCGTTAGTGTCCAAAATGGGTCGCTTGGCGGACACATACTCAAGACAGCATGAGTTAAAGTTGTGCGACGATTATCAATTTGTTCAAAGTGTTCTGCTGTGCCCCACGTATTCTTTGAATCCGGTGATGGCTGAGCCTGATGAAAAACACCGTGCTCAAGCTGTAGGAGATTTTTTGTGTAATCCATAATAGCATATGTACCTACAACTACCGTGTTGTGCTCCAATATTTTGACATTCCCTACCAAAATAATTCGCTTAGTTTTACCTGTCTCACTGTCTCTGTAGATGAAGGCTTTATCAGCATGAGCAATACGACCTGGCTGAGTCACTACCACATGATCCTCCATCGTAACACTTCCATCATGTCGGTAATGGGTCACGCCTTTAGCAGTGACTGAAGTAGGAGAGGCATCGATAGGCTTCAATAGTACCGCGTCCTTCAATGCCTTTGGCTGATCAAAATACCCTGAACAAATATCCTGTCCTGGAGGCGCCTCAACCCAACCCAACTGTTGAGCGATTTCTATCGATGACAAATCAAATGCTGTTGGCGTGGGCTTATGCAATGAAGTGTTTTCATTACCATAACAAGCGAACCCCGTTAAAAGAAAAAAGGGGAATAACCATTGACTTCTTTGTGCCAATAAAGAAAAAACGCTCATATTATTTCCAAGTAGTGATGACAAGCACCCAATTTACATCCACGGAACGGCATGTTAACGTCTCTGATCAATTTTGGCTATGCCCGATAGCATAAACAGAAGGTTATGACTCTTGCCACTCTCGCCTACATCGACCATACAAAAAAACGATAACAGTACTGACAGACGCTCAGCGCTACATCAGTGGTTAGAAAAAACACTGGGGACGCCCGTAACACTCACCCCACTCATGAAAGAGGCTAGCCGACGAACCTATTATCGTATTCACCTCCCTCAAGGTAGCTTAATTGCTATGGACGCACCGCCTGCTTTTGAGAATTGCCAGCCATTTATTCATCTCACGCGTCTTCTAAATGAACAAAAAATCACTGTACCAACACTGCATTCCTATAATCTCGAATTAGGCTTCATGATACTGACAGACTTTGGAAATGATCTACTACTCAACCAACTCCAACCCTCCACAGTAGAAAAATGGTATGACAATGCGATGGACCTCTTACTCAAAATTCACCTTTGTAAAAATACAACGCTTTATCAACCTCCAATGTTTCAAGCACAGGATTGGCGTGAGGAACTATCCTTATTTACTGATTGGTATATCAAGCACCATTTCAAACATCATATGTCAGATCGTGATCATCAAATTTGGTATCAACTTCAAGAAATGTTGCTAGAGACTATTGCTTCTCAACCACAGGTTTTGCTCCACAAGGATTTTCACTCTAAAAATCTAATGTGCCTACCTTGTGGTCAGCTCGGTGTACTGGACTACCAAGATGCTTTCATTGGACCAATAACCTATGACATTGCTTCACTACTTAATGATTGTTATCTAGATTGGCCAGAAACTATGGTTCACCAATGGGCCCTACAATTCAAAGCCAAGCTAGAACAAACACAACTCATCCAAGAGATATCTAATGCGGTGTTTCTTGAATGGTTTGATTTTACGAGCTTGCAACGTCACTTAAAAAATCTAGGTAACTTTATCCGTATTAGTGAACAACAACATCTCAGCCAATACCTCTCTTATTTACCCCGTATGAATCAGTATATTTGTACTATTTGTCAACGCCACGAAAAATTACACCCGTTCCTTCATTGGCTTTCAACCATTACAAAACGCAAGGACTAAACTTTGAAAGCGATTATATTAGCTGCAGGCTTGGGCAAACGAATGCTCCCCCTAACTGCAAGGCTCCCAAAACCATTACTCACAGTTGGACCGCATACTTTAATTGAGCACAATCTCTTTTCACTTAAGAAAGCAGGCATTACTTCGGTCATCATCAATCTTCATCACTGCGCTGATCAAATCATATCACTACTGGGTGATGGAGAAGCTTACGGTCTCAATATTCAATACTCGCATGAAAAGACTCAGCTAATGGGAACTGGCGGCGGAATCATTCAAGCACTACCATTGCTAGATAGCTCGCCATTCTTATTAGTTGCTGCTGACATTTGGTCTGACATTGCACTGAACACGCTAACGATACCAACACATTCAGATGCTCACTTAATCATGGTCAATAATCCCTCTTTTCACCCTAAAGGTGACTACTCACTGCATGCAAACAACCTAATCGGCGCACCCAGTGACAGAACCCTGACCTTTGCAAGCATTGCACTACTTCGTCCAAAACTTTTTTACTCGGCGCCACTTAAACCTTGCGCTCTCAGTGATCTCCTAAGACCAGCCATCACTCAACAGCGAGTTACAGGTGAATTGTATCAAGGAGAATGGTGGAATGTTGGCACCCAACAAATTTTACATGCACTCACAGATCACATAAGCACGTGTTCATGAACTCACTTCGTTAGTATACCATTAATCCACTGACTCAAGTCTTCTAGTTCTTCTGGACAGACTGTATGTTCAATGGGGTATTCATACCAATCCACTGAACAATTGAGTGACTTCCACAGTGGTATACCACTTTTACCTAATTCACAAGGGACGACGGGGTCATATGTGCCGTGCGCCAAAAAAACTGGTAGCTCTTTAGACAAATCATCCTGAGAAATGTGGTCCTGTAATGGCAAATATGCTGAGAGACCGGCAACGCCAGCTAATTGATGACCTATATGCATTGCTGCGTACTGCGCCAGTGCTCCACCTTGAGAAAAACCAACCAACACAATTTTTTTATGAGGAATTCCAATTTTCACTTGTTGATCAATCATTGCGATCAATGATTGTGTTGATTGTATAATTCCACTCTTATCTTCAAGAGCTAATCGATCTATCTGGAAAATATCAAACCATGCTCGACAAGGCAGTCCTCCTTGTATCGTCACAGGACGAACAGGAGCATGTGGGAATATGTATCGAATTTTATATGTTTTATTAATCCTTAAGCTGGGTACGATATCAACAAAGTCGTACCCATCTGCTCCTAAACCATGCAACCAAATCACGCAAGCATTTGCCTCACCATGATCTGGCTCTTTGATAATACTTTCAAAACCACCGCTCATCATATAGGATTTCCAATCAATTTTTTTAGAGAATAACATAGCTAAAAACAAATAAACCTATCTATTTATTTGTAATCAGTTTGGCTATAATCACTGTCAATTAATTACTGAGACATTAACGATGCGACGTGTGTTCAACTACTTTGTTTTGACTCTAGTGATTGTCGGTTTTTATGGGTGTGGAAAAATGGGGCCGCTAACATTACCTCAATCCAATACACAACAAACGTCCTCTGAGGAATTAACATGAAACAATTTCGTATAGTAATTTCTATTCTTGCAATAATATTCTCTCAAGGTGTTTTCAGTCATGATGAGAATAAAACACCGTCAAATTGGGATGGTTCCTCGATCAATTTAGGCGGTATACTCAACACAGGTAATACCGATTCATCCAGCCTCACCGGAGCTTTAAAATTACTTTATTCAAAAGATCGCTGGACTAACACCTTTAACCTAGATGGACAATATGGTCGAGATGACGGCGAAACTAATGCTCAGATGTACAGCATCGAAAATAAGACTCAATACAGTCTTAACAGCATAACCACCATGAATAACTTTGTTTACTTGGATACGGACACCACCGTCAATTCCTTCAGCTCCTACGACTTCACATCAACACTCACTGCTGGTTACGGTAGAGACTGGATCAAGAATGACAAACACACACTCTCCACCAGTGTGGCACCTGGTTACAACCAATCTTCTGTTCAAAATAGCAACACAATTACCGACAGCTGGGCAGCTGTCGGTAGTATCAATTACGCATGGATCTTTTCATCCTCCACTAAACTCAGCGAAGACACTAAGTTTTCATTCTTTGAAACCTACTGGCAGACCACTTCAACATCAAGCATAAGTAATAAGTTAAACAGCAAATTATCACTGCTTTTATCCTACTCAATCACCTATTATTCTAAAATACCGGAAGGAACTGACTTCACTGACAAAATGAATACCATCACGAATATCAGTCTTGCATATGCACTATAGTATGACTTTACCCTTCACAAAAATGCATGGACTGAGTAATGACTTTGTGGTCATTAATAATCTGGATAGAAAATTTCATTTTACGTCGCAGTTAATTCAACACATGTCACATAGAAAACAGGGCATCGGGTTTGACCAGCTCCTTGTCCTAGAACCAGCATCTCATCAGAGCGCCAACTATGACTACAGAATATTCAACAACGATGGGCATGAAGTTGAGCACTGTGCTAATGGTGCGCGCTGTATCGCACTGTATATTCGTGAAAAAAATCTGCTCAAAAAAGACTCGGTCTGTTTAAATATCAAAGACCGCTTACTCCACGTAACTGTTGATGGTAATAACGTCACAGTCAATATGGGAAAACCACAAATCAATCCTCAAAATATTTATTACAGTGAAAAATGCGACTCCTTAGAACAAACCATTGAACTATGTGGAATCAAGATACCTTTTTATCTTATCTCAATGGGTAACCCACATGCGGTAATACTATCATCGTTACAAGATAATTATGACCTTCAAAAACTGGGGGAACTCATGAATCAAGGAGATTATTTTCCTAAAGGTATAAATGTGTCTATCGCCATTATTCACACTCCCGAAAAAATATCGTTACGTGTCTTTGAGAGAGGCGCGGGTATAACTGATGCTTGTGGAACTGCCGCGTGTGCAGCAATGGCTATAGGAAAGTATTTAAAAAAACTCCAGCCAACTATTGTTGCCTATCAAACCGGTGGGCCTCTTTCCATTAGCTGGAAAAATACAGAAGAAGACCTTATGATGTCCGGAAGTGCCGTGCACGTCTTTGATGGCCATTGGACTTCTTAAGCTAGAAATATTCCATACCGATCACAGTGTCATCCACTGAAAACTTGGTATACAATAGCTGCCAAGTTCGCTAAAGATTAAAGGAGGATTATAATGGCAATTAAAAAGGCAACAAGGAAATCCCAAAAAAACACAGTAAAAAAAACGACAAAGAAAAAAATCGTCGACAAATCAAAAATCAAAAAGTCAGCTAAAAAGAAAACTCAAACCAAAAAGGTAGCCGCTAAGAAGAATATAAAGAAACTTGCAAAGAAAAAATCCATTAAGAGTAAAACAACTCAATCAACATCAAAAAAATCGGTCAGAAAAAAAGCAGTTAAAAAGTCAGTCGTAAAAAAAACTGTTAAGAAGCCAGCCAAGAAAAAAGTAGCCAAACCGTCTGTCAAAAAACCTGTTAAGAAGAAGGTAGCAAAGCAATCTACCAAAAAGATAGTCAAGAAAACATCCAGTAAAAAAACCGCTTCAAAAGCGATTAAAAAAAAGTTGCAGAAAAAATCCACCAAAAAAAACTCCGAAAGTATCTCGGTCAAAAAGGTTATTAAGTCTGCCTCTACCAACCGACCACCCTCTAAAAAGAAACACACCACCACTAAAAAACCTGGTATAACATCTAAAAAACCGCCAAAATTAGAAAAAAAATCGACTCATCACGGTAAACAATCATCAAAAGCTGGTGTATCATTAACAGAAGTGAACCTTGAATCAAAAAAAGAGAAGCCACGAATGATACCTGAAGATATTCATCCACCTACCATGCCAGTTGATACCTCACCTGAAGAATTTACTACGCCAGATGACTTGCGAACTACTGCTGGCGCAGTTGAATTTTCCCCTTACAAAGAGGTAGCAAACGAAACCTATATGAATGAAAATCAAAAGCAGCATTTTCATGATATTCTTTCAAAATGGAAAAATCAGCTCATGTCTGAAGTTGATAGCACCGTTGGTCATATGAAACAAGAAGCATTATCACTACCTGACCCACTAGATCGTGCAACTCAAGAAGAAGGCTTTAATCTTGAACTACGTACGCGTGATCGAGAGCGAAAACTCATCAAAAAAATAGAACAATCACTGGATGACATTGATAAAGGTGTTTATGGCTATTGTGAAGAGTGTGGTGTTGATATTGGTATACGACGTTTAGAAGCACGACCAACCGCTGATAAATGTATCGACTGTAAGACTTTCTCTGAAATAAGAGAACGCCAAGAAGGTTTGTCGTAACCATTGTGGACACTTTATCTATTCACCAGTTGAAACTAATGACACTCATTGGAATCAATCCTGATGAGCGGATAAACCCGCAAATGCTGACTATGGACATCGTGATGCAGTACGACGCCTCACATGCGATCCATTCAGATGATATTAACCATGCGATTAATTACGCTAACGTTACCAGCGCCATTGAGCAGCTAACCCAAACAACACACTTTAATCTCATAGAAGCATTAGCAGAGAGAACTTGCGAACTATTACTTACTAAATTTCCGATTGGATCAATCACTCTCACAATTAATAAACAACCTGTAGATATGCCAAACATTGATCATGTTAGTATTGCCATCACACGGACTTGCTCTGTTCCCATATTATGAATACACAACCGTCACTCCCAAAACCATCTGCTGAAGCACAAGCACATTCTCAGTGCGTTCTCAAACATATCTGTCAACTTATAGATAACCAAGGACCACTTACATTCCACGACTATATGCAAACAGCACTCTACGCGCCTGGACTGGGTTACTACAGTGCAGGATCAACTAAGTTTGGACTTGGGGGTGACTTTACAACAGCACCTGAATTATCTCCTCTGTTCGGATACTCAATAGCTAACCAGTGCGCTCAAGTTTTTCATCAAGTTAATAAGCCCGCAATACTGGAATTAGGCGCTGGCACAGGAGCTTTAGCCATCTCCGTACTGAAGCAGTTAGAAAACATTCATCTACTACCTGAGACTTACTATATACTCGACGTGAGTGCAGACTGTCGTCAACGACAACAGCATCGATTTCAACAAGAAGCGCCTGAATTACTATCAAGGGTTATTTGGCTAGATTGCCTACCCGAAACTCCGATTGAAGGAGTTATTCTTGCTAATGAAGTCCTCGATGCAATGCCTATACATAAGTTTCGTCTTTCATCCAATGGTCTAGAAGAGTATTACATCACCCACCATCAACTACAGTTGTCATGGGAACTAAAACCTTGTAAAAATAAAATACTCGATCATGCGGTGAATCTCCTGAATATTTCAAGCGCAACTCCCTATAACTCTGAAATTAATTTAGCGCTTCCAGCCTGGATAAAAAGCTTAAGTCAATGCTTATCTTCTGGCTTAATCTTGCTCATTGACTATGGGTTTCCTAGACATGAATTCTATTTTCCACAACGCGACATGGGCACACTGATGTGCCATTTCCAACATAGAGCGCATGACAATCCTTTACTCTACCCGGGAATACAAGATATCACATCTCATGTTGACTTTACTGCAATAGCCGAGGCTGGGTTTGACCATTGTTTAGATATTGCAGGTTATTGCCATCAATCGGCCTTTCTAAGCAGCTGTGGAATTCATGACTTTATTCAAGAAGATCGTACTATAAATACATCTGCAATACAGACATTACTTCACCCCAGTGAAATGGGCGAATTATTCAAATGTATTGCACTAACTCGTAACCTTAACCAGGCCCTGCTAGGATTTAAACTACTCAATCAAATAGAGCGCCTATAAAGACACTCTCTATTAGTTTTGTCAAAATACCCCACCGCTCTGATCATCGAGAAGCAGTATGTATGGGTATTCCACTAGTTAACGACCTTCGTTAAATCTTCGTTAAACTCATCAACTTGAATCGCTTCCCAACGTAAAACTTCAGCCAAATGCAAGTGATCGGCATCTTCCTTCGATAGAAGATGTAACTCAATAGCAACATCAATCTGCTCTTTTATAGTTAATGTCGAACCAATTTCACCAGACTTTACAGCTTGTCTTATCACCTTTTTGAAAGAAGCCGTATCTTTTACAACACGACGAACTTTTTCCATCTTGGCATATTGATCATCATCAGAAAATCCAAAATAATTCACAAAGCGTTCGCGCAACGGATTATCACTTTCCATGACATCAACAACTGTCGAATCCATCTTATCATTAGGTCTTTTGTATGGGGCACCAAATGGGAAGCAAATAACTCGCATCAAATACCCTAGGGATCGTATCGGGAAATTCGCATAGAGTTCATATAACGCCTCTTGAGCATTAAAAATACTATATTGTAATGCCCACTCCGCTAAAGGTCTCTCAGAATCTTGCTCTCCATGATGTTCAAAATATTTAATGGTTGCGCTAGCCATATAGAGATAACTCATAACATCACCCAATCGAGCTGATAAGCGCTCTTTACGCTTTAAAGAGCCACCTAATACCATCATGGCAATTTCCGCACTAAATGAAAAAGCACTGCTAAGTCGCGAAATGGATTTAAAATACGATGATAATGTTCCTTGAGGAGTTTTAACCCAACGTCCGTTAGTCAAGCCTCGCCAAAAAGCTCTAACGGTGTTACTCAGCAGGTATCCAACATGAGCAAAAATCACTTTATCTAGAGCCTTCATAGCCGTTTTAGGGTTATCAATCGTACCAATCTCAATTTCCTTGAACGCAAAAGGATGACAACGCATAGAACCCTGTCCAAATATTATTAAATTACGCGTTAAAATATTTGCACCCTCAACGGTAATACTAATGGGCACACTATCATAGATAGGACTTAAGTAATTTCTTGGCCCATCTTGCAAGCCTCTGCCTCCATGAATATCAATGGCATGATTGACAGCTACTCGGGCATGCTCTGTAAGATGATATTTACTAATAGCAGATGCCACCGAGGGTTTGAGACCAGAATCAACAGCGGCGATAGTTAATTGTAAAGTCGCATCTGACAAGTAGGTCAAACCACCTATCTCTGCCATAGCTTCCTGTACCCCTTCAAATTTATCCAATGAGACGTTGAATTGTTGTCGGATACTGGAGTAGGCACTCGTGGTCAAGTAGCTCAAGATACACTGTGTCGTACCAAGCGTCGGCAACGAGATAGCACGGCCAATTGCGAGACAGTCATTCAGCATTTTCCATCCTTGACCTATACGCTCTTGACCACCAATAATCCATTCAAGAGGAATAAAAACATCCTCGCCACGAATTGGACCATTATACCAAGGCGCACCATGAGGCCAGTGGCGTCGACCAATCTCAACACCTGGATGATCTGCCGGTAACAGACAGCAAGTAATGCCTAAATCTTCTTTATCACCCAGTAACTGATTTGGATCTCTGACACGAACAGCCAACCCAATCACCGTAGCGATAGGAGCCAAGGTGATATAGCGCTTAAAAAATGTTAAGCGTAACCCTAAAACCTGCTCTCCTTCCCACTCACCCTCACAGATAATACCCTGGTCGGGTGTATTTGCAGCATCGCTTCCCGCTAAAGGGCCTGTCAGTCCGAAACATGGGAGCTCTGTTCCATCGGCTAATTTAGGTAAATAGTGTGCTTTTTGTTTCTCTGTTCCGTAATGAGTAATGAGCTCGCCGGGCCCTAATGAATTACAAACCATCACCACAGTGGCTGCTAACGCACTTTGTGCATTAACTCTCATATTGATACAAGAATTTGCACGTGAGGAAAATGCCTTGCCATTATATTCCTTTGCGATATGTAAACCCAGAAACCCCTCAGAGCGGATATAATTCAAAACCTCTTCAGAAATTTTTCTATCGGTATAATCTATACGCCATGAATCCAACTGCTGACATAAGGTGACAGTCTCATTATCAACAAATGCTTGCTCTTCTTCAGTGAGCTGACTTAACTGAATCTTCTTGAACGATGACCAGTCGGGGTTTCCTTGAAATAAATCTTTTTCCCACCATGGGTCTCCCGCCTCAAGAGCTTCACGCTCAGTATCAGACATGGTTAATGTCTGCTTCTTAAAAATGGTGAAAATCGGTGCAGTGATAAAACGCATTCTCACTAGTGGAATATGTAACCCTACCACAACAAGGAGGTATATCAGCGTAACAATCCCCAAACCAATGGGAGAACCTACGCCAAGAGAATACCCACTCAACAAAAGAAAACCAATAGCAATAGACCAAGCCCACAACTTGGGATAATTTGCAGAAAGCACCATGGAAATAATAAGAAAAAATGCTAGGGTCAATAATAGAGACATTGAACAATCCTCATTCCTTTAAAGTGATATCTCACTCTAGCATAGGATGATGAGTGGAGAAAAGAACAAGGACTCGCCTCTAAACTTTATATTATTTCAGTATTTACTTCATTTCTAAAATCTTCATCGTGTTAGTGCCGCCTTGAACACCAGGATTATCTCCCTTAGTTAACAACACTCGCTGGCCTGCAGGTAAATGAACACGATCGGTAAAACAATTTAAAGCAGCATTATTAAGTGCTTCAACAGAGTCATATTTCTTGCCCTCAAAAAATACGGGGGTAACACCGCGATACAAGGTCATCTTTCTTAGGGTTTTAATCGAACTACTAAAACCATAAATCGGAATAGCCGTTCGAATACGAGACATGATGAGTGGTGTTTTCCCTGATGAACTGATCGATATAATTGCCTTACAAGATAAATGATTGGCTGTATACATAGCAGCCATCGCGATAGCTTCATCAACAAATGAGAAATCTAGCTCAACTCGGTGACCAGAAATATGACTGCCGGGCTGTTTCTCAACTCGACGACAAACCCTATCCATTGCTTGAACAGCTTCGACAGGATAATCACCTGCTGCTGTTTCAGCAGATAACATTACTGCATCCACATTGTCTAGAACAGCATTAGCGACATCAGAAACCTCAGCACGGGTAGGCACACTGCAAGTAATCATTGACTCCATCATTTGTGTTGCAACAATCACTGGCCTATCTAAAGAGCGAGCATGTTGAATAATGGCTTTCTGAACAAGAGGCACCTCTGCATCACCAATCTCAACAGCTAAATCACCGCGAGCAACCATGACACCATCACTCGCTGTAATGATATTTTCAATCTCATCAATGGCCTCAGCACGCTCAATTTTAGCAACCACACCAGGCATTTCTTCAACGCCCACGGCTTGAATTAAGGCCTTAGCCTCATGAATATCATCTGCGTGACGTGGAAATGAGATTGCAATTAAACAAACATTTTGCTCAACTGCAAAACGCAAGTCTCTTCTATCTTTATCAGTTAACGCTTTTGCTGATAACCCTCCTCCTTGACGATTAATGCCTTTATGATTCGATAACTTTCCACCAGCAACTACCTCACTGTGAATTTTTGCGCCATCAACTTCAATCACCTTCATGGAAATTTGACCGTCGTTTAATAGTAACGTATCACCTGCTGAAACATCCTTTGGTAAATCTTTATAATCGATCCCAACAGAGTTCTGATCACCCGAGTCTTCATCTTGTTCTGCATCTAAGGTAAAGCGATCACCTGTCTCCAACATAATTGGTCCAGCTGCAAAATTAGCGACACGAATTTTTGGCCCTTGGAGATCGGCCATGATACCCACATAAATCCCCATAGAATGAGCAACTTCTCTGACCCATTTTATACGCTGCAACTGCTCATCATGTGTTCCGTGAGAAAAATTTAAGCGTACAACATTCACCCCTGCTTTAAATAAAGCTTCAAGCTTCTCTGGAGAGTCAGTTGCAGGTCCTAATGTTGCTAAAATTTTAGTGCGTCGCTCACTTATCCAATTACTCATAAGTTTCTACCTGTTCTGTTAAATAGTGTATGGCTGGTAATACTTTTCCTTCAATATATTCTAAAAAAGCACCGCCACCCGTTGAAATATATGAAATATCATTCTGTAAATTAAACTGGTCTAGCGCTGCTAATGTATCGCCCCCACCGGCTAGTGAATAGGCAGAACTATCCGCAATAGCTTTACCTAATGCTCTTGTGCCAGCTGCAAATTCTGGGAACTCAAACACACCTACAGGACCATTCCATAAAATAGTTTTAGCCTCTTGCATCTGCTGCTCGTAGGTGGCAGCAGTCAAAGGACCTACGTCTAACACTTGATCATCACTATCAATTATATCTATTGACTTAATAATCGCCTTAGCATCCGGTGAGAACGACTTAGCTACCGAGACATCTAATGGCAACGGAATACTCACACCTTGGGCCTCAGCTTTTTTCATAATCTTTTGTGCCGTTTCTAAATAGTCTGGCTCATATAGGGATGCACCCACATTAACCCCAGACGCTGCTAAAAAAGTATTTGCAATACCACCACCGACGATGAGGACATCCACTTGATCTAAAAGTGTTTCTAAAACCGTTAACTTAGTGGAGACTTTTGAACCTCCAACAATCGCCACTAGAGGTCTCTCTGGTGTTTGCATTGCCTGACCAATCGCTTCTAACTCTGATAACAATAATGGACCCGCACACGCAACCGGCGCATACTTAGCAACACCCGCTGTTGAAGCTTGAGCTCGATGCGCTGTCGCAAAAGCATCCATAACAAACACATCGCACAATGCCGCAATTTTTTGAGATAAATGATCCGCATTTTCCATCTCACCGACTTCAAAACGAACATTTTCACACAACACAACCTCACCAGGCTCAACATCGACGCCATCAACCCAGTCTCTAAGATAACGTACAGAACAAGATAACGCCTGCGATAAATAATCTGCAACAGGTTTTAATGATAAGGCATCATCAAACTGTCCAGGTTGAGGTCTTCCAATATGAGACATCACGATAACAGCGGCCTGTTGTTCTAAAGCGTATTGAATCGTTGGTAATGCAGCTTGGATACGTACATCAGAAGTAATTTGACCATTTTTTAATGGAACATTTAAATCTTCGCGAATTAAAACGCGCTGATGCTCTAGGGAAACATCATAAATGGAAGGAATGTCCATCGAGGCTACCTTGTCTGCTAATTGGAGGGCAAAATCCTACTCCAGTTCAAACGCATACGCAACCAGCATTAAGCCTCGATGGGTCTTAGCGTCTTATCCTGGTGAAACCATTGCCAATAATCGGCTAAGGCCTCCTCGAGAGAGTGCATGTTTACTGAGCACCCTGCTGCACGTAAGCGCTGCATGTTCGCCTCAGTGAAACTTTGATACGCTCCCTTTAAATGCTCTGGAAATGGGATATAACGACATTCACCACCTTCATTCAATACTAACAAAGCCCGGGCAATATCATTAAAACTTCGTGACTGCCCGGTCCCACAATTATAAATACCAGAGACCTGAGACTGCCAACACCATAATATAACGGATACCACATCCTTAACGTAGACAAAATCACGGCGCTGCTCACCATCGGCATACCCATCACTGCCTTCAAATAGCTGCACTCGACCTTCCCGTTGTAATTGGTTCATCATATGCCAAGGCACAGACGCCATACTGCCTTTATGCATCTCATTCGGCCCAAACACATTAAAATAACGCAACCCAACCACCGGACTTTGAAAGTTATCCCAACGCTGCTTGACGTAACAGTCAAAGAGCCATTTAGAGTAGCCATACACATTAAGTGGTTGCTGAGGGCATTGATCATCATCTAAAAATGCCGTATCAGTGCCATACACGGCAGCACTCGACGCGTAAATAAAAGGAATCTTGTGCTGAGTTGTATAATGCAATAACGCCTTGGAGTAGTCGTAATTATTTTTCATCATATACCGACCATCCCACTCCGTCGTGGTCGAGCATGCACCCTGATGGAAAATTACCTCAATAGGTTCCTCAAAATCGTCAGCTAGTATTCGCTTAAGAAAATCGTCTTTATCCATGTAATCTGAATAATGCGCTGCTGCAAGATTACGGAACTGATGGCCGTTAGTCAGATCGTCAACGGCTATGATATCCGTTCGGCCTAGGGCGTTGAGACCTTGCATCAACTGACACCCAATAAACCCGGCCGCTCCAGTTACTATAATCATGACACACATTCCTCTGCTTGAATTTTTTCAATAACACGAGTGGTTGAGCATTGAGGCACTAAGGGTATCGTGACCACCTCTCCACCTTGCTGCCAGACAGCTTGCGAACCGGCGATCTGCTCTGGTTGGTAATCACCACCTTTGACCAATACGTTCGGTGCCACTGCTTCAATCAGACGTGCGGGTGTGTCTTCAGAAAACGACACCACCCAATCAACACATTGTAGTGCTGCTAAAACTCGCATTCGTTTATCAAGGGAATTAATGGGGCGCGATGCACCCTTTAATCTTTGTACGGACGCATCATCATTTACAGCAACCACTAATCGATGTCCCAATGCTTTAGCTTCTTCAAGATACTCCACATGACCTGGGTGCAAGATATCAAAACAACCGTTCGTCATGACAATTTTCTCCCCAGCCAGTTGCTGATGGCGAACCAATGATAAACACTGTTTTTCAGTCACGCACTTAGAAGCTGATCCGGTCTTTGAGAGTGCTAATTGCAACTGATCGACTGACACCGTGGTTGTTCCCACCTGTCCGACTACCCAACCCGCAGCAATGTTTGCTAATCGGACAGCATCAGGTAGTGATTGATTTGCTGCTAAACTAGCAGCAATGGTTGCAATCACGGTATCACCAGCACCAGTCACATCAAAAACAGCCTTAGCACGCGTCGGGATATGTAACGGTTCTCCACCTTGTGTTAATAACAGCATGCCATCCTTACCCAAGGTAATCAGTAAGGCCGATAATGCTAATTTTTCTATCAGAACGTGTCCTCGGTCAGTCATGACGTCTCTAGAATCACAAACACCTACCACTGCTTCGAATTCTTTTTGGTTAGGTGTAATTAAAGTAGCTCCTTGATAACGCGTGAAATCTGCACCCTTAGGGTCAATCAACACCACAATCCCTCGATCACGTGCCTGCTGAATTAATACTTGAGCATCAGTCACCGCCCCCTTACCATAATCTGAAATAACCAGAATATCCGTATCATTCAAGACATCACACAATACTGTTTCTAACTGCCGCTGTGCACCCACAGGTAAAGCCTCCTCTATATCAACCCGCAGTAATTGCTGATGTTGACTCAACACTCGGTGTTTTGTCATAGTTGGAAAGTCAGGCAATGCGATAAGTGAAGCATTCACGCCTTGGCTTTTTAGCAGATCGGTCAAACATTGGCCACTTCGATCATTACCAATAAAACCAAGCAACTGCGTTGAACAGCCAAGCTCTGCCACGTTCATAGCCACATTAGCTGCACCGCCAGCACGGTTTTGAGTGTCCTCAACAAGAACAATAGGTACAGGCGCTTCTGGTGATATACGATTGGTCGCACCATGAGAATAATGATCCAGCATCACATCACCCACAATGGTGACACGAGCGTGTTGAAAAGGAGGGAGTATCATAAGCAAAACCTGATTCTTAACTGATCGAACAACAGCCTTTCAAACTGCCCACGGGGCAGCATTATGCCAGTGTCATTGGAAGATTTCAAAGCAACTAGTCACTGTCCGATGCTCTATTCCGTTGTTCGCGATATCTTTTCAGCCAGATTTTAAACAAGCCAACTACACTGATTGTTATCCAAGCAATCTCAATGCAGAAGGTTGCGACATTCCAGTGAGCGATTAAAGAAAACAAAATCATCGATGCACCCATCAAATTCAATAACTGAAATCTAATGTGAAACTGGGTGAGCCTGCACGAGTTAAGCAAAAAATAGGCTAACAAAACAATGGTAACACCACCCAAACCGACGATTTCATAGAAATCAAACATGCCCACGTCCTCAATATAATTTCTCTTTAGATTAACACGCTTATCATGTCTCTAATAGAATCATCCTGATTGAATGAAGAAAACAATGATAAACAAGGCATTTATGTTAACGCCAAACCAACGCGAATATCCTCATAGGATTTGGGGTTATCCGTTGATTTTTGCTGGAATAAGTCCCTCGTACGATTTGCTATCAACTGGCTTGCACCGAAAGAGCAAGGTAATTTTAACACACCTTCCCCCTGGTTAATCTGCTTCATATCCGATTCAAAGTAAGCCAGTCCCCAGCGAAATAAAATCATCAAAAAAGGATAGGCATAACCGTGAAGCTTGATGGTTCGACGAGGTGCAGTTAAATTGTCTTGTATCATCTGCTTAAAGGACTTAATAAATTCCTTGAACTCATCTTTAAGTTGACGTGACAGCGTTCTACTTTGATCGTTTGTTGCTATGTATTCGATATCATGAATTTTACGATTCCCCAGCTGAATCTGCTCAGCTACTAGTGTTGCTAAGGCGCTGACACGCATTTTACTACGAGCTTTGTCCTTATAATCAACGTAAATAGACTGATGCGCGAGTGCATATAAACGAAACTGCATCTTTTCTTCGAAAAACACACTGCGATCAGATCGATGCGATGTAAAAGCATAATGGATGACTGAGCGTAGATCATTAATTAAAGATTCCAATGTAAATTGACTATGATCACTGTGCAATACATGAGTCATAGCCAGCATCACGGGGTTATCCGCATTAAACTGTTTATCATTATGGCCTAAAATATCGGAAATACTGCCGATTGCTTGAGATAAAAAAGGTATTGAACGATGCTGTTGATCAAGCCCTCTAAAATCTTGCAAACGTCTATTAGTATTCTCTAAAATAGATCGACTAAATGGTGTATTAAATAGAGCGCTATCGCTGATTCCATCAACCATGGCTAGAGATAAATCCATCATTAAATTTAACCACCATAATGAATCGGACACAGACGCCATCCCAATTTTTGATTGTAATCCTTGCCTGCAATTTAAACACCCTTGTATGAAATCGATAAGTGCGTGCAGTGTAGAGACATAAAAAATAACACCCTCGTCTACCGCATCACCAACTCTGAATAGCATTTCACGATTTGATCGAATTAATGATTTAAATCGATCATACTCGCTCAAACTCATCATTATGGCTGTGGAGCACCCCTTGCCGACAAACTTTGCTAAGTCTTTCTGCCAATCACTGTATGTGATCGATTTAGAAAACTTGACCTCTTTACCAGCAATAAGACCTGCTATTTTTTCTTTTAATGCTTTAGATAAACTATTTAAATGTCCACTTAATATTTGATAACTCCGTGGCCAATCAAAATCAGGTATCTTTGCGGCCACTGTGTCAAATATCGTTTTATGTTCTTTACAAGCTTCATAAAGTCGTGCCACTTCTCCAGACTCGATAGCTGATAAAAACCACCAGCCTTTGGGCTTCTGATAGTAATCTAATACGAGAGCCGTAATGGCTTTTAATAACTGAGCATAAATCTGAATATTGGTTGCAGAGCAGTCTTGTGTTAGCTGAGCTGTCAAAACATACAGCACCCGCGACACCCATGCAGCCTGACTGATCGTATCACCCATTCCAGTACTCACTCGGCCAAATACATTCATGGCTTGAGAAAAGGATGGATCACGTTCAATCTTCAAAGCATCTTGTAACCCTGCATCTGAAATGCGAATCTGCATTAGTGTTTTAGGAGGAAAACAACAACTAAACAATAGCTTTTGTACAAGAGACTGTGCTTCCGTGCTTTGATCAGGACGAAATAACTCCTTAGCCAGATTATCGCTAAGTAATTCAATCATTACTTGATGCGTTAAAACTGTCCTTTTTGAAGTATAAACTGATTCATCCTTAGCTGGCATCTCTCCCTCTCCCTCTGGCAATAAACGGTTCAAAATATTATCGGTGGTATTAATTACATTAGCTGTGTCGCTAGCAAACTGACCTGTTTTGACAAGCCCTTTCGTAGCACTGAACGCTGTCCCTACTGGTATCATCCTGATTCCTTTACTATCATAGTACTGGCTATAGAATGGCAAAAAACAACTAGAAAACAATAGGATAAGTCTAATTTTACCTAATTAATCTTTAATTAATGATTAAGACAATCGATGTCATTACCTCAGCACAATCATCTCATCACAAATGGATAACTGAAAAAAAGTACCCTGCTGGGTGCTTCTTTCAGGTCATACCGCTCGTCATGAAAATACGCTACCTATCAGCATTCATCACTTTACTCCAAGCTTGAATAAACGCTGCTTTGAAAGATTGCTCTGCATCATCTGCCGCATACACTTCTGCTAATGCTCGACACTGGGAATTAGAGCCCAGCAAACAATCTATCCGTGAAGCCTGCCATCGTAGCTCCCCTGATTCTCGACACACAGCTTGATACACCCAGTCGCCATCGGTAGCGTGCCATTCTACATCCATGGATAATAATTGACGAAAAAACACCGGTGTTAACGTCGGTGTCGTTTGATCGAATCGACCCAAACCCTCTTGTGTCACACCGAGTGCACGTAACCCTCCGATTAACACCGTCATCTCAGGTGCAGATAACCCTAATAGTTGCGATTGATCTAACAATGCATCTTCTGGTAATACATTTACGGTTGCATCGTAATAATTACGAAAGCCATCTGCCTTTGGTTCTAACACCGCAAAAGAATCTACATCAGTCTCTGCCTGCATTGCATCGCCGCGACCAGGAGTAAAAGGAACTGACA
>DCQA01000048.1 GCA_002323325.1 Coxiellaceae bacterium UBA1530
ATGGTGTGTCGAGCGAGTGCTCTTCTTTCTTGTTCAGGTGCTAATTTGATGCGCTGTAAGTCAACAATCTGCTTAGCCAGCTTGAGTAATACAATTCGTGCATCATCAATGATGGCTAGCATCATTTTTCGTAGGTTGTCGATATGCTCAGCGTGATGAGTTGACTTATTAGCATGTAGATTTTCTGCTTCATCGATCTTTTGCACGCCGGATAATAGGTGTGTGACATTGCGATGAAATAGCTCGCTGACAGTTGTCTGATCGGTGGTTCTTTCAGAAACGATAGGAATGATGAGTGCACCGACAATAGTATGGGTATCGCTATTCATGGTGAGTAAAAGATCGGCAATGGCTAAACCTAGCTGGGCGGTAGGATGATCAGTGGGTGTAATGGTATTGTGGCTATCGATGAACTGACATGCTTTGGTCAATAAGTTGTGGTTAAGAGCAGGGTGCTCCTGGATGGTCAGTGATAACCAATCATGGATGTCAGTTGACTGAAAAGAGCGATTAAGTCTTTTGAGGTCCGTCATCTTTTAGTTCCTATCAAACACTGCCATGGCTTCTGTGTGTTGTGTGTGGGGGAACATATCCATCATTCCCGCTTTGGATAAACGATAGTTTAATGAATTTAATGTGGCTGTGTCACGCGCTAATGTTGCAGGGTTACATGAGATGTAGACAATTTTGGAAGGCTGCCAGGTGGATAGGAAAGGTAGGATCTCTTTTGCGCCAGCGCGTGGTGGGTCCAATAAGACTTTGTCATAGTGCTGTTGTATCCATGCGCTGTCAGTATCGGGTTCGAATAAGTTAGCTGTGAAAAAGCGTGTATTCGTCAGCCCGTTTTGATCCGCATTCAAAGCAGCTTGTTGAACAGCGGTGTTATCACCTTCTATCCCAATAACTTGTTGACATTGTGTGGCCATGGGTAAACTAAAATTACCAATACCACAGAAAAGATCTAAAACATGATCTGTCGGAGAGAGTTCAAGATGATAGAGGGCTTGCGTGATCATGGCGCGATTCATACTGGGGTTAACTTGAATGAACTGACTCGGATGGAAATCAAAAGTGAGGTCAAATTCAGGTAGGGTGTATTGCATCAATGGTGAGGTCTCAGAAGGGTGGTGAAGGTGTATGCTATCGGGTCCTTTAGGCTGACAATACAAACGATAATGATGACGTTGTGCAAGATCAGTCAGCTGATCGAGATCTTTTACTGAGAGTGGCTCGAGATGTCTAATAATCAGTGCAGTGGCGCTATCTCCTACGGCAATTTCTATCTGGGGAATACTGCTGCGGGCTTCGAGTTGGTATAAACAGTCGCTGATGTCGGATAATTGTTTACCAACGCTGGGGTGGAGTATCTGACAGGTTTCAAGATTGGCGACAAATCGACCATCACGTTCTCTAAAGCCGACCAAGACTTTGTTTTTTTTGGCGACGTAGCGAATACTAAGACGCGCTTTATGGCGATATCCCCACGTGGACTTGGTGAGTGGCGCAAGCCATTGCGTGGGTTCTGCTTGACCTTGGTGTTTAAGAAGTTCTGCAAGACTATTGTGCTTGTGCTGTATTTGAGCCTGGTGTTGCATGTGTTGTAGGCTGCAACCACCGCATATGCCATAGTGTTGGCAGTCGGGTTGAACACGATCAGGAGATGCGCTCAAGACCTCTACGGTGTTGCCTTCATCAAAACTGCCACGTCGACGCGTATGAGTAAACGTGACACGCTCGCCAGGTAAGGCGTCTCTGACGAAGGTGGTTTTGCCATCAATGTGCGTGATGCCTCGTGCTTCGTGGCTCAAGCGTTCAATGCTAGCGGTGATGGTTGGGCGAGGTGATCGGCTCATGTTATTACCTATGATTCAAAAACGGCTGTGAATTTTATCGGAAAGATGAAGCTTGGTCTAACATTTGTTATATTACGGTCGAATAGAAAATATTAACCCATTAGGATGGTTATGAATAGGACGTTATTATTTGTTTTTACATCACTTTTTCCATTGTCTATTTCTACGAGTGTTATTGCACAGAGTAGTAATTTTCTAGCGACACCCACCAGCCCCCAGGCTTTTCACTCGGTTGATAGTGAGCCAGCTTCCAATAATCAGTCGTCTTCACCTTCAACTAGTACGAATGACGATCAAGCACCTGCCAGTGAAGGCTCCCCAACCTCTGATGGAGCATCATCATCGACCGATGATGAGGAGCAGATGGCCCGTATCCAAGAGATAGAACAAAAAGCGAAACGTGCTCAACAAACATCAGCACAGTCGGCTACATTTTCCTCTCCCACTGCAGCATCGCCTGTGACGGCAACACCCACCCAATCCTTGCAAGCTCAAATTGTTCGTCTGGGACAAATGACGACTTCCTCTCAGCAACAAATGAGTGATCGGATAACGGCTATGTCCAAACAAAATCAATTATTAGAGCAAAAGATCAATGATGTCATAAAAGTTATTCAACCAATGCAAAAAGTGGTGATGCAAATGGACGCGAAGCCAGCCACTCAATCAGTACCCCAGCCAGTTTCTGTCACTTCGGATCAAACCGCACGATGGTTTCCGTGGTTAGTGTTACTGAGTGTGCTAGTTTTATTACTCGTGGTCGCCAATCTGTACACTTTACGCTTGGTTCGACGGCAGCCCTCAACACCCTCTTCGTTAACAAGTTCTCAAGATGAGCTAGAAGAGGAATATAACTTCATGGCCACTGAGGAAGCAATTCCGGCAAAGCTTGATCTCGTGCGTGCGTACATTGAAATGAATGATTACCAACAAGCTCGAGAGGTTTTGACCGAGATTCTAGCTTGTAAAAATCCGGAATTCATTGCTCAGGCGGAAGTATTATTAACATCGTTATCATCATTAGAAAAAGAGAAGTCAGATGACTAGAAGACGTTATGCCTTATGTATTCGTTATGATGGTGCTCGTTATCATGGTTGGCAGCGTCAAGATACTCCAGATGATTTGATGACGGTTCAACTGATGGTTGAAAGGGCCTTAACGCAGGTGGCACATCATCCCGTATTGATTACTTGTGCTGGTCGTACGGATGCTCGTGTCCATGCAACCGGTCAGATAGTCCATTTTGATACAGATGTTGATCGAACTGACCATGCTTGGGTCTTTGGAGCGAACAGTAATTTACCGCATGACATTTCTGTACTGTGGGCAAAAGAAGTTCCTCTAGACTTCCATGCACGTTTTTCGGCAACCTCCAGGCGTTACCGTTATCTACTCTATAACTACCCGGTGCGCCCAGGTATTTTGAGACATGCTGTGGGTTGGTATCACAACTCTTTAGATGACGAAGCCATGCGACAATCAGCAGCTTGTTTGATCGGCGAACATGATTTTAGTTCTTTTCGTGGGGCTGGATGTCAATCCAAAAGTCCTGTTCGGAAAATGGAAGAGATTAGTATCCGACGTCAGCGCCACATGCTAATCATTGAATTACAAGCTAATGCATTTTTATTACACATGGTACGTAATATCGTTGGGGTGTTGGTGCAAGTAGGTGCCGAACGTCAGCCTGTGGAGTGGGTGTCTTCTGTATTGGAGGCTCGCGATCGTAAAGCGGCAGCTCAAACGATTGCTCCGCATGGTTTGTATTTGGTAAAAGTTGGGTATCCAGACGCATTTGAATTACCAGATGCCCCTATCGGTCCCTTCTTTTTACCAGAGCTTTTGGTATGATCAGTAGTTTTAACAATTCAGCTTTATCATGAGGGGTTGCCAGTGAGTTGGTTTACAAGAATTTTACCTAAAATTTCCACGGTTAAAACGAAGGGTGTGCCCGAGGGTGTCTGGTCAAAGTGTACATCGTGTTTGTCCATGTTGTATGTCTCTGATCTAGACAAAAACCAGCATGTGTGTCCAAAGTGTTCTCACCATGTTCGAATAGGCGCGCGCAAGCGCTTGGGCTATTTTATGGACGCAGGCGCCGTAGAGTTAGCCAAGCATATTCAAGCAGTGGATCATTTGAAGTTTAAAGATACTAAAAAATACCGTGATCGTTTGACAGCGGCGAAAAGATCTTCTCAAGAAGATGAAGCACTCGTAGTGATGGAGGGGAAAGTGCAGGGTATTCCACTGGTAGCTTGCGCGTTTGATTTTGGTTTTATTGGCGGCACCATGAGTAGTGCTGTGGGAGATCGTTTTGTGATTGCCGCACAAGCTGCGATGCAAGCCAAGGTTCCATTGGTATGCTTTGCAACGAGTGGTGGTGCGCGTATGCAAGAGGGTGTTTTTTCATTATTCCAAATGGCAAAAACCTCAGCGGTACTTGCAAAGCTATCTGAAGCCTCACTGCCCTTTATTTCAGTACTATGTGACCCTACCATGGGTGGTGTTTCTGCTAGTTTGGCAACTCTGGGAGATGTCATTATTGCGGAACCTAAAGCTCTCATTGGTTTTTCTGGCCCGCGCGTCATTCAGCAAACCATTCGCGAAGAATTACCAGAGGGGTTTCAGCGCAGTGAATTCCTGTTATCTCATGGTGCTGTTGATATGATTGTTGATCGTCGTCATATGCGGACACGAATAGCTGGACTGTTGGCTGCTTTTTTACATTTACCAGCACCCGATATCAACCCGACTAATAACCGTATGCTGGATTTATTGGCTGCTGAGTAGACACCATCGTGAATACCTTACAGTCATGGTCCGATTATATCATGCAGTTGCATGATAAGCGCATTGATCTCTCTTTAGATCGTATTCTACCTGTGGCTCATCAAATGGATGTATTAGCCTTCCAGTGCCCTGTGATTACAGTAGCAGGCACCAATGGTAAGGGTTCGTGTATCACAACACTCGAGTCAATTTACTCGACAGCTGGTTACCGAGTAGGGTGTTATACGTCACCTGAGCTTACCCACTTCTGCGAGCGTATTCGTCTTAGTCAGCAGATGGTTGATGAGTCAAAACTACTACAGGCTTTTGAGCAGGTTGAGACTTCTCGTGGTGAGATAACGCTGAGTTTTTTTGAGTTTACTACATTAGCCGCATTGTTGATTTTTAAGCATGCATCCTTGGATATTTTGCTGTTAGAGGTCGGTTTAGGGGGGCGATTAGATACGGTCAATATCATTGATGCCACTGTTGCGGTAATCACCTCGATTGGCTTGGACCACACTGAGTTCTTAGGTCATGATCGGTATACGATTGCGCGTGAAAAATCCGGTATTATGCGCCAAGATCGACCTGTCATTTGTGGTGATCAAGACCCTCCAGAGTCTATTCAAGAAGTAGCCAATAAAACCGGTGCTCATTTGCTGCAAATCCATAAGCAATTTAACTACCTAGTTAATCATTCAAAGAAAACCTGGACTTGGTCTTCTTCTAATAAGGAGTATGATAATTTACCTGTTCCATCTGTGCGATGTGATAATGCGGCTTGTGCGATACAGGCCATTGAGTCTTTGCAGTCAAGGCTACCGGTGACCTATCCATCTATTATTTCTGGTTTGCGATCTGTGTCTCTACCGGGCCGATTCGAGCAACAGTTCTTCAAGCAGGTGCCGGTTATTCTGGATGTGGCGCATAACCCTGATGCAGTACGCGCCTTGCTGGATAACGTAAAAGGCCTAGCTCAGTTTGATCAAATACGCGCAGTCTTTACTTGTGCTGCTAATAAAGCTATTGCTGGCATGGTAACGTCATTCAAATCTTATGTGACGCATTGGTATATTGCGCCACTATTTCCAGATTATTTGCCTGGACGTCACATGATCAGTACTTCAATTGAAAAAATAACCAGTGTGTTTGATCAATTGCATTGCCAATATACTTGTTCTGATTCAGTTGAAATGGCTTTTAAACTCGCTCACAATGATTGTCAGTTACAGCAAGATCAGCTTGTGTTGGTCTTTGGTTCATTTAAAACCGTTGCTGCAGTAAAACGTGCAGTCAGTTTTGATAAGGATGATAAAATATGCCTTCTGTCATGATGCAACGCCTATTGGGTGCGGTCAGTGTCATTGTCATTGTTTCAGTAGCAGCCCCTTTTGTCTGGCGTGCTTCAGATTCTGGCTTGCCTCCCGAGCCGCTTGTCATTCAGTGGCCAAAGTCTGTCAGTGGTCATAAGGAGAAACAAGATGCAGTGTCTGTCAAAGATATCATCATTCAATCCACTACAGACGCATCTGTTGTTGAAAATACTAAGTCTGCACCAGTGATCACAGAAGGTGGTGGGTTGGTTCATTCTACACAGCCTAAAAAAGATCAAAGCGCTTCGCCAGCATGGATTATCCAGCTGGCGACATTTAAACAATTAGCGAATGCTAAGCGTTTAGTGTCTAAATTACAGTCCAAGGGGTATGCAGCTTATTTTCGACAAGAGGATTTGGCTAAAGGTGGTCAATTAGTCCGTGTTTATGTAGGACCTATTCAACACCGTGAAGATGGCAATCAGTTGCTTAGTCAGCTACTCACTGAGAACGGTTTGCGTGGGATTATTATGCGAGATAAAAAAGGACAGGGATAATGGATACAGTAACTACCTTTCACTCAACATGGTTTGACGCGGTGCTGTTAGGCGTCATTGCTTTATCAATCATCGTGAGTTTTTTTCGTGGTTTTTTAAGTGAGGTGATTTCTTTTTGTAGCTGGGTTCTAGCATTTTTCATAGCACTAAAGTTTTCTTCAATGTTAGCGCATGGCGTATTTTCCTGGATTCAGTCAGCAGTCGGTGCATATGTTCTATCATTTGTAACTATCGTGGCGCTGGTGTTACTCGTTGGTTGGGTAACGACCAAGCTGCTGAAAGGCATTGCGACGTTGACCGGTCTTGGGATTTTCGATAGGGCTTTAGGTGTGGTGTTTGGTTTTTTTCGTGGCGTATTAGTCACAACATTAATGGTGATGTTGGTGAGTGTTACCACATTCGCGCGCACAGAGTGGTTTACTGATTCAGCAATGAAGGTTGCATTAAAAAAACCCGAGCAATGGATTCAGCGATTTATTCCCGATGATGTGGTCGACGTTTCGCAGTGGGCCGATCACAGAAATAGAACGCTCGACGATAGGCCTTTAAATCACCGTCTAATAACAGAACCAACAGAGTCAGCATAATGTGTGGTGTGATTGGCATATTAGCGCAAACCCGTGTCAATCAGATGTTATATGATGCTTTAACCATAGTGCAGCATCGTGGGCAAGATGCTGCAGGCATCATGACCTGTGATCAGCATCGGATGTATTTACGTAAATCCAATGGTCTTGTTCGTGATGCGATACGCGAGAAGCACATGTTAGCCTTAAAAGGTAATATGGGTATCGGGCATGTGCGTTATCCAACCGCGGGCACTGACAGTGTTTCTGAGGCCCAGCCTTTTTACGTTAACTCACCTTTTGGTTTAGGTGTGGTACACAACGGTAATTTGACGAATACTCAGGCGCTCACAAAAGAATTATCTGAGACCGATCATCGTCATTTGAATACCTGCTCAGACTCAGAAGTGATGTTAAATGTTTTGGCATATGAACTGCAGCAAACCAGTCAATCGTGCTTTAATCCTCAACAGTTGTTTATGGCGATGCGCATGGTCTATGCACGATTAGAGGGTGCTTTTTCCGCTGTGGCGATGATCAATGGGCGTGGTCTAATTGCCTTTCGTGACGCTCAAGGAATTCGTCCCCTGGTGTATGGCCAACGACAAACGGTCACTGGACCTGAGTATATGGTTGCTTCAGAGACAATTGCATTGAATGTTTTAGGCTTTGATTATGTCGATGATATTAAACCCGGTGAAGTGATTTTTTTTGCTATAAATGGCCAGGTTATTCGTCAAAGTTGTGCCGCGATGGTATCTGATCACCCATGTTTATTTGAGTATATCTATTTAGCACGTCCTGATTCGGTCATGCATCGTATTTCTGTGTATCGTGCGCGCCAAAATATGGGCGTGGCGCTCGCAAAGAAAATACAGCAATTAAACTTGCACGAACAGATTGATACTGTTATTCCTGTGCCTGATACATCGAGAAGTGCAGCATTATCGCTAGCGCAACACTTAGGGTTGGAGTATTCAGAGGGGTTCGTCAAGAACCGCTACATTGGTCGGACCTTTATCATGCCTGAGCAGACTGAACGGAGGAATAATGTGCGTCTTAAGCTTAATGCCATGCGCGAGGAGTTTGAGGGGCGTTCTGTATTGTTGGTGGATGACTCTATTGTTCGTGGAACAACCTCTCGTGAGATTGTGCAAATGGCGCGAGATGTTGGCGCAAAAAAAGTATTTTTTGCGTCAGCAGCGCCACCGATTCGTCATCCAAATGTGTACGGTATTGATATGCCCTCTGCTCGAGATCTCATTGCATATGAACGCACGACTGACGAAGTGGCGTCACTTATCGGTGCGGACTGGTTGGTCTATCAAGACCTGCAGGATGTGGTTAATGCTGTCAATGAGGCGGCCAAGTCTCCAACAGACCAGGTGAAGCGGTTTGAAGATGCTGTTTTTACAGGGGATTATTTAACGAGCAGTGTGGGCTTAGAGTATCTCTCACAGCTATCGCATCTCCGTAGTCAGAAAACGTCTGGCAGTGATCATGATAGGTTAGCCTCGGTATATTCTGGAGATGATGACGTACGGATTCAAGATTGATATGCTGCGCTTCTAAAAGCTAATATTGAGACCTCCATAATGCCTCCGACGATTGCTATTGCCCCAATGATGGATTGGACCGACCGTCATTATCGTGTCTTGATGCGATGTATGACTCAGTGCACGGTGCTGTATACGGAGATGGTGCATGCCAACGCGATGATACATGGTCATATTCAAACTAACCAACCTCTTCATCCCTCAGAAAATCCTGTGGTGCTTCAGTTAGGTGGGTGTGATCCTGAGTTGTTATCACAGGCTGCACTGATTGGTGAAAGGCTGGGTTTTGCAGAAATCAATCTCAATGTGGGTTGTCCGAGTCCCAGAGTACAGTCTGGTTCTTTTGGTGCCTGTCTAATGAAAGAGCCATCCATTGTTGCAGCGTGTGTTTCAGCCATGCAATCAACAGTTTCTATCCCAGTGACTGTGAAGTGTCGTATTGGCGTCGATGAGGCAGATCACTATGATGATTTGCTGCGTTTTGTTGTGACCGTTTCAGGTGAGGGCTGTAATCATTTTATTATTCATGCTCGTAAAGCGATATTGAAAGGCTTGTCACCCAAAGAGAATCGTACGGTACCGCCTTTGCGTTATGATCGTGTCTATCAGATTAAAAAAGACTTTCCACATTTATCAATTATGATTAATGGCGGTATTAAAACTATGCAAGCGATCCATGAGCATTTAACTGCTGTGGATGGGGTAATGTTAGGTCGAGAAGCTTACCATAACCCTTATTTATTTTCTGAGATGGATCAACTTTTTTATGGTAGTCAGGAGCCGGTGTTAACACGTGAAGCGATTGTTAAGTCATATTATCCTTATATCGAATCGCAATTAGCGCAAGGTGTACGTTTGTATGCAATGACACGGCATATGCTGCATTTATATTCAGGACAGCCCGGTGCACGATTGTGGCGCCGTGTTCTTACCGAGGAAGCACGAGGTAATGCAGGGATTGAAGTGCTGGATAAAGCTTTGGAGAGCGTACTAAATGAACCGCCCACCCTGTAGTTTCTTGTGCGATAAATCCTATGGTTAAATACATCTAAAAAGACTTTTTAAAAAGTGCATAACGCCGTTTAATGACACATTATTAAGTTGTATGCATCCTATATTGCAATGCGTGTGGTGCGTTGATTAAGCAACAAGCTAAAGATGCCAATGATAGATAATACTAATAATATAGCGGGTAGTGCGATAGGGCTTATGGTATAGCTGATACCAGTGATAGATACAAGAATACTACTTAAGAATAACGCAAAACTATTTAAGATAGAGGCAGCGATTGCTGGGTTGTCGGATTGATGTAACACGCTCATCGAAGTATTGGGAATAATGATGGCTGCTGAGAAAAACATCACAGCAGCAGGAAGTAATAGTGTAATCAAGTTAATGGCATGAAGAATGAAGGCGACCACCATCAACGATGCAGCACAGACAGCAATGATTAAGGCTGCTAAAACAATTCGTCTAGGAGAAACATGGTGTGATAAATAAGCACTGGTCAACGCGCCAAAAAATAAGCCTGTACTGGGAATAATGGCGAGCTCACCATACTGTTCTGGCGATAAGTGTAAATGATGAATCGCAACCAGTGGGCTGACACCGTTAAAAATATAGGTGATAGCGGTGGCAGCAGTCATCACTAAGGCTAATGTTATAAAGCGATTATTGGTTAATGTTGTTAGGTATGTGCGAGAGAGCGATCGAATATCGATGGTAATGGGATCACCTTGATAAGTCTCATGAAGTGTCAATGCTACAGCAATGACCACGAGTACAATCAATGGCATCAAAAGGACAAGGCTAAGGATTCCCATATGCGTGATTAAAATACCACCTAATGCCATAGCCAGTGCTGGAGTGAAGGAAAAACATAGAACAATGATAGAGAATTTCTTACGAGCTTCGGTTGGATGGTTGGTTTCGTTAACAATGATCATGGCAATGATCATTCCTGCGCTAGCCCCGATACCTGCAAGGCATCGTCCAAAAAGAAAACCTGGGAGAGCATGAAAGAAAAAAGACAACGTAGACAAAGACATGCCCAGTAAAGCAATGATGAGACCGATGAATAATGCTTTTTTTCGTCCATAAAAGTTGGAAAGTGGTCCGTATAATAAGGGCCCACAGGCGTAGCCTAATAAATACCAAGACAAAATACCTTGCGCTTTTGCTTCACTGGCATGAAACCAATGGCTAAAGGCGATCAGCGCGTCTGATGGTAATAAGGCACAAAACGAGGCAACCACACTGATCAGTAATAGTTTCCATAAACGGGGTGATTGTGGATATGCTGATTGTATTGTCATGTTTTTACTACCTATTATGTTGCTTACGTGTTTTTACAGTATTGGTTAGATTTCATAAGAGTATAATTCATTATCATTTTGAGTATAATATGCTATATTTTTAATAGACTATTTCCGAAGGAGAAATAATGAACTGGTTCGACGGCTTAGAAGCCTTTTTGACCGTATCTGAGACAAATAATTTTTCAGAGGCAGCCCGTCATATGGGTTGTGCCAGTTCCGTGGTGACAAAGCGTATTCAATGGTTGGAGCAAGCGATGGAGGTTTCACTGTTTCATCGTACGACTCGTCAAGTATCACTGACAGAAAGTGGGGAATACCTACAACAACGTGTCAGACCACTCATGAGTGCTTGGCACGATATTTATCGTGAATTAAAAGATTTTCAATCGTCACCAAAGGGGAGGTTACGCATAGCCTTTGCGCCTAACTTATTTCGACACCAACCATTCATTGATTGCATCAGTCAATTTACAGATCAGTATCCAGGCATAACACTGGATGTTATCACCGTACCGCCCAACACACGTTTAATGGAAAATAAAATTGATATTCTCATCGGAATCGATGCCTATGTAGGTGATCCGGATGTGACTCGTCGTGTGAAACTATTTGACTATGACTATGGTGTTTATGCGACTAAAACTTACGTATCGACTTTAGTGGAAAAGCCGAACGTGGATAATCTTGGAGACTTCCGTTGCTTGACCTATCGAGATGTAACAACCTGGCGACTGGGTGATCAAGATATTGCGATTAACAGTTTTTGTAGTTTTGATTCAGGCGAAAGCTTACTCGCAGGATGTCTTGCAGACATGGGCTTGATCTACTATCCGAGCTTCATGCTTCAAAAGTCCCATCAGCAAGATCTTACTGAGTTATTCGTCGAATATCAGCGCAAGCATGAAACGGTATATCTGTATTATACCGATGTCACTTACCAATCAATCAAAATCAGGAAGTTTATCGATAGGTTGAAACAGTACTTTTGATAATTAGTATGATCGATAGGTGGTGTTTGAGCGCATCAAGTTAGGATTTAAGTTGACTGCGTTAATGTCTGTGAGTTTTATGATGGGTGTGTCATGACGTTTTTTAGTCCCATCAGCAGATGATTGATACCAATAAAAACCAAGATAAAAAGTAGATCACTGACAACGATATACATGGGCCAGGGACCGAAATAGTCCTCGGGAGTGCCAACAGGCCGTTGTATGAGGAAAAAAAGATTTTGATGAAATATGAGGTCATAGGGCATCATGACAGCAATATACAGATTGAGTGCAATTGATGCTTTAATCCAAGTGAAGCGAGTGAGTGATAAGCGCTCAATGATTAACACATAGCCTGACATAATAATCATCAGAGCATGATACAAGTAAAAGTTGATGTACAGAAGATTAATGGACGGTGTGATATCAGGAAAGAGATACGCAAGCGGTGCGCCAAGTAATGAGAACAGTATGCACACTTCCATGAGTGTCTTCCAAGCTTTCATCAAAGCCAGTGGAAAAAGTACAGTACAGGTAAAAGAGCACAACTCTAAAGGCAGTGCTTGAAGAATTGTCCAATGTTCGATAAAAATTAGGTGTGTCGTTCCAATGATACCGGTTGTCACGCCAAGGGAAGCCAATAGTCGTCTCATGTTGATGGTGTGGGTGCCAAAAAAGTCACGATAAAAGTTGAATGCAAGCAGGCACAGACTAATGCAAGAAAAACCAATCACTAGCGTAAGCCAATATTGATTCGAAAAATAAGCCAGTTTTGAGTGGTCAATAATCACTGCATCCCTTATCCATGATATCTGAATATTTTCTTATCGTTGATACTCTAAATAATTCATTATGCGAGCGCAATAGACTCAGACACTTTTGATCCAGTGACAGTAGCATGTGAGGTTATCACATACACTTAAAAAATATGCTGTTTATATTTATTAAGTATGTAATTTATCTTCTATTACTTACTCTGTTTATTGCTGTTTTGAGTATTTTTGCGTGCAATGAGGTACTGAGTCGTGATAGATGCAATGCGAACTTTTTTTGCAAGCAATTTCGCTTAATTTTGCACAAGGGACGAGTCCAAAAACAGAGCTACTACTGATTGCAAAGATGCTGATGAAAGTGATTAAGACTCGATGTATTGTTTTGCTATTGTTCATTTTTTTCAACCTTTAAAAATTAACATACTCTTTTATTATAGTAGAAAAAACTCAGCGAACATCGATATTCATTTAACATGTTGTATTTTATGGTATTTTTTGAAAATACGAGTTGTTCATGAGGGGGTGAGTGTCTGGGCAACATAAGGTTTGGGGTTACGCCTGGTGCTCGAGTGCGATGAAGACTCATAATGCAATGGCAATCGCCCCATATTATCATTGCCACCTTAAATAAAGATTATCTAGTTCACATCCAGCGGACAAAGAGAGAATTCATGCTAAATTTGCTTTATATGAGTGCGATCTCTCAGTCGGGATACTCAAAAATACTCTTTTTTTGACAAATATTTAACGGTTGATCTCCATGCCTGATGATACAGATGACTTAGAACTTTCAGGTTCTAAAATTCTTCAAGAAACTTTTATTAAGAGTCTTCTAAGGCTCATGAATTTTTATCAGCTAGAGGGTGATGAGATCGAAAAACTCGCCAGTGAGGCGCACTTATCTCTGAAGAATAATGACGATATGAAAATCACTGAACAGGTCGATGATTTATTTCATCATATATTAGATGCTGATCTGTCGAGCTTTTTTAAAACGAATTTGCCAAACGGTAAGGCCTTTTTAGCATATTTGTGGAGGGCTGTGGGTGATAGTGATAAGAGTACGGTCACTTCATATTTAATCGAGAAAACAGAACTTTTGAACACATCTCGTTTATACAATGAGATCCTTGATCCAGTCGACTATAAGCGTATGAAGTTCGTACAATTATTTAATGTCCTATCAATACAGCGACCCTCCGTCAATACGGATGATACGATCAATGCGACGGTGTTATGTGCACTTTTAAAAAATCTTTCCGATCTTCATCCCATGATATTCATTACTGACTGCCAAGATACGCTTAAGATGGAGATATATCGTCGTTTTAATCAGTCGATTGATCAGATATTTGATGAAGTAGCTCCAGATCAAAAAAAACCAATTTATCGCTCATGGATTGCCTATAAAGAAAGCCAGCATCAGTACGTTGAGTGTTTGATAGATTTTGAGTCTAGGAAATTTATTGATGATATGGTCTTTATAAAAATCGATTGGCCTAATGATGGCGAGCCCGCATGGTATTATCGTCAGAATCTAGTTAAGTGGATGAAGAGTCATGGTACTTCTCCTATTTCAAATCGTGAAATTACCCACGAGGATATTACAACTCACACTGATTATGTCCTCAATAAACAGCCTTCTGAACTAACAAAATTCATCGATAATCATCTTAATCGAATAGCATGCTCGCTCGTATCAGAGGCATGTATTGATGGTTTTTTAGCGCTATATATTGACTATTCACAGATGGAATATCCAGATATCTTATCTCAACTAGCTGATCTACTGAGTAATGCTATCAATCTTCAAGCAAGATCTTCTCGACCTATTCGTGAAAAAGTAATTTTGAGCCTAAAGCGGCAAATCACGGAGTTTAGTTTTAATGAAGGCAAGCCTTCTCAGCAGTTATGCAGTCTGAAAAATCAATTATCAGTAATAGATACCATCGATAATTTAATCGCAGATTATTTAAAAAAGCTCAATATCAAAAGACGGAAAACTGTATCCGATGTATCTTTGAGGGTTAAGTGGCTCTTTGATATATTTATCAATCTCTGTGACCAAGTCTTTACTGGTCTGTTATCAGATACCAGTCAGTCGATGGATGAAAAATATAAACAGTATGATCAAGAGTTATCATCATTCTGGATGCAGTACGACGCCTTTATTTCTGCTATGGATCATTGTGAGCAACTTTCTAATGGCATTGAGATATCGGTTTCAAATTTTTCACTGTATCGAGATCTAGCATTGACTGATTTAAAGGATTGGTTTTATTCCGATAGCTTTGTTATCTTTTCAAAAGATATGCCGTTAGCAGAGCTTACTGGGGTTATCCAGGAGAAGACATGCATCATAAAATCAATAAGTCATCAACTAAAACAGATAGTGGATATCGATAAGAATATTGATAGATTACGGCAAGAAGTTTATAACCCGCTGTTATTCCCGAAAATTCACAAATGCAAAACCGCATGGATTGCTGTCTTATATGATCTATATAAAGATATTCTTGATAAAAATCCTTCTGATTCGAGATTGTTAGAAGAATATACATTATTATTCGATTTAATGGATCAAGTTTCAAGCCTTAAACGGTTTGCTATAAGTCATCATACCAGCTTACCTCCTCAGCTACTCCACCAAATTAATACCATTGAAACCTGGATGTCGGAAATACCTCCAATCGTAAAAAAGGATACGTTGGATCCTGAAATTGTCACACAGTTATTAGAAAATATATCTGATCTTCACACTATCTATCATCACATCGAGATTTGGAAAAAGATAAATCTTAGTATAAATCAAAAACACAATACACTCGGTGATGATCAAACTAAACAACAGCTCCTTGCGCAGGTGACCACACGCCTATTGCTCTATTACAATGATAAGCTTGCATCAAGGCCTGATCTATCAGATTTAGCGGGGATCATCGATTTTATCGATGATTTTGAGGAATATGAACGAATATGCTTCTCTAACTTTGAAAAGCAACATCGATGGACAAGGTGTTTTTGCTTGTTTGATCGGTCAATGCATCAAAGGTTCAATGAAATGATGGGCAAACGCTACCAACGATTGCTCGATCAATTCACGAATTACTTTCAGTCCCAGTCACCATCCAATCTATCGAATGATACGCAGTATTTAAGAGAGTGTTTGAAGGAGTCTAGTGATCATCAATCAACGACAATCAAGCAGTCAATACCAATACAAGAAAAGCATCCTAACGCTATGTCGATCACTTATTGAAAATACATTGAGTGGCTTGCACGATTCTTTTTTGATTTATCGCTAAGGATTGATCTGAAAAATGTAAACGATGTTGCCAGGACTGCACCTGCTGATTTTATTGGGCCTATAAAAAAATCATGAGGGATATATATACATGCCCTCATGATATCTTTTTCATCAGTCGATTTTTAACTTACAGAGCTTTCCACCACTGAGTCTTACTGTCTTCAATCCATTCTTGTTTTCTGAGATCAAACACCGCACTTTGTAGTGCATTTTGATCGGATATTTTGTCGTTACAAATCAATTGAAAGTCCCAATCACCACTGGTTGACCATAATTGTTGCACCCATCCCCATTCTTTGACGGCTTCCCAATGGGTCTTATTCAGCTTTCCATTACATTTAATCGATATCGATGCATTCCATGTCATACAGTTACTCCTTACTAATATTACAGGATTAGCTTGCAATAAATCCCACAGGTTATCAATGATCAAAGTAAAGCACATCTGCTCGATAATATTTTGTTTTATTATTACGGTCTTTTTCTTCGTGGATTTTTTGCTGATGAAGTGTGCTTGTTTAGAAGCGGAACAGATGAATGCATTTAAATATAATGACTAGGATTTTATTCTTCCACCCGCTAACCACGCAGGATCTTCTTGATCGTTTAAAAGCCCGCCAACTGCTTTTTACCACAGCTTCTGGTTGCATCCAGAAAGTCTTTGGAATTATTGAATACAGTTCTGATTCGCCGATACGATGATGAAAATTCGATAGTGTCAGTCCCGGACAGAGCGCTTGTACTTTGATACCTTGATCAGCATATTGTCTCGATAATCCTCGCGATAACTCGGTGACATAACTTTTAATGGGTTCATATAGTACTCGTAGCTTATTTCCTTTGAGCGGCATAGACATTAAACTGACTATGGATGACACATTAATGATACCAGCTCGTTGTCGTGATAATAATTGTGGGAGTAGTAGGTAGCATAATTCCGTCAGTGATGTGAGCATGAGCTGAATTAAAGCCTCGTGATGCTGCCATGGTTCTTCATGAAATTCGCCAACATCGCCATGTCCTGCGTTATTAATCAGTAAATCGATATTGAGCTGATCTAATTTCATGGCAGATACAAGCGCTTTTGCCGAATCCCGCTTGCTCAGATCGATAGGATAATACCAAGCATTAACTCCATATTGATCACTTAGCTCTTTACTGAGCTCTCTCAGAGTTTCTTCATCACGAGCAACTAAAATGAGATCTATTCCATGGTTCGCAAGATGATGGCAATATGCCAGTCCAATCCCTGAGGTAGCACCAGTGACACATGCACATGTATACTTTTGTTGATGCATTGATTTCTCCTTTGATCAGTCTTTTTTTGAGATTACCAGCCACTCAAAAAAATCACAAATCTATCTTTTAATATCCAGTGTCTGAAAAAAACATCCTGATATTATAAATGTATATATACTACACAGGAACTCATGGTAGCTTCTTTGTTGATGTGACGTGAATGTTCCCCTTTCAAAGGTTGTGTATAAAGGTCTGTGTTATGTTTTTACCACTTAAGAGGCTGTACACAAGACCTAAAAATAGATACCATTTTTTAAGAATTATCGTGCATTATTTTTTTGATCTACCTTTCGTTAACGAGAGACTTATGGATAGCAATTTTTTTTCAACCACTCGTTTACTGGATGGTGGTATGGGGCAAGAGTTACTAGCTCGAGGTATGCAGCCAAAAGGTACCTTGTGGAGCGCGGTTGCGTTACAAGACCCTGATCTGCACCACCTAGTTTATCAGACTCATCTTGATTTTATTGCTGCAGGATCGGATGTGATTGTGACCAACACCTTCACAACACGTCGTCTTCGATTGCGAGAAAATCATGTCGAAGATCAGTTTGTGCAGCTTAATACCATAGCTGGTGAAATTGCCAGTAAAGCGAAACGTATGCATCCACAAGTGATGGTTGCTGGTGGACTTCCACCACAATACGCGACCTATGCTGCTGATCCTCGTCCTGAGGAAGAAATTACCGCTAATTTCTATGATCAAGCTTCTGTATTGACACCTTTCGTCGATTTTTTTTATTTAGATGTTCTAAATAGTCTCAAATCGATTCAATGTGCCATTAACGTATCCAGGCGTCTAGATAAGCCATTTTTAGTAGGGGTGCATATTTCACAGGGTTGTCATTTACCCAGTGGTGAGTCCCTATCCGAAGTATTACCTCTTCTTAACTCTGCAGACTGTCTTGGTGTGATCTTATCCTGTGTTTCGCCCGAAAACTTCTCACATAATGTCACAGCTTTGCAATCATCAACTTTACCCTTTGGTTTTAAGTTAAATGGCTTTATCACAACCAAGGTTGAAGCAGGCTATGAGCAGTCAATGAAAGTTCATCGAGGGCAAAATCCGCTGAAAGTCTTGGGTAAACGTGAAGATTTATCGCCGCCTATATTTTATAATTGGGCAAAACAGTTTCATGAACAGGGTGCGACGATTTTAGGCGGTTGTTGTGAGACAGGTCCAGAACACATTCATGCATTAGCGCCGTTGAAAGGTTGAGTGTTGAGAAGGGGATCGCTGAGTGAGTTGTATCTGTTATTATGTTTGTTAGTGGATTTCTCCTGAAACAGCCTTTGAGTAATGTGTTGATGCAGTTCACTTTTTTTTGTAGTAGACTCTGGTTCGCATTGTTGGATAATAAATTCACATCCGGTAAATCCGTTACTGAGTACTGAGGTTATCGCTGCTGATGCTAGAATGTAACCACCCACAATGTCATTGATTGAGGAGTAAGGTGGTGATTTTAGGCATTGTTGAGCTAGGAAGGTAAAGCCTGCGAAAGAAAAACCAAATGCTATAAGTGATATCCCAAATGCTAATGTGGCTTGATGGCTGCTAGTGAAGTATTTTTTTAGTACCGTATTTAGTGATACTAGCTGAATTAAACTATCATTCAAGAACAGTCCGGAGAGCATCAGGCTGGGTAAAGAGAGCACAAGACTAACCAATATCTTTGCTAGATCGACCACATCATTATGCTGTTGATTGTCCCATATATCATTGAGCGCATAGAAAATAATATAGTTGATACAAATAGCGATTCCTGGCAGACAGAGCCACGGTGTTTTATACAGTACATGTCCGGTGATTTCCTCAAGGTCAAGATTCTCAAAATCCCCGGTGACATATTCATGAACGGTGCTTTTTTCGTAGTCATTGAGAAGATGCCACCGCTTGAGGTAGCGATGATACAATGTGTAGTTAATATTCTCGTCACGTGTTTGTTGGCGAGCACACGGTTTAACAATCAGAGGAAACTCGATAAAATATTCTGTTACTGCATTACAGCGTGACATAGCCTCGCACAGGGTCAACACGACCGAAGCTGCACCGATCGGTATGCGCAGAGATGGTGGTGAGGCCTCAATGGTTATCCTGCAAGAGGAATACATGGTTCCTATTTGTATGATTCCGGCCAGTGCAATCCAAGCGATATGGTTAATATTGAGATGACCATTATGAAAATAGTCATACCCCTGTCTAAATCGATATTGAAAATTTCGAATGGTCCAAAAGTAGTAACTCACATTCATGAGCGCAGTAGAGGTCATTGACATGGCAGCTAGTGTGTCGATGTACCATGCTGGGGGCTGTTCTAAACTATCGTCGGGATACCAAAAATCATAGACAGATGCTGTGCTGACAGCTGAGCATGCGATAGCAGACAGTAATACACCAATTTGTGTGACAGTCTGAGGTTGATTAGTGCAGGTATTGCTCATGAGGATATATCACTTTTTTTGAGCATCATGGCAAATACGATACTCGCAATGAAGAGTGCTGGAATGACGATCAGTGCTAATGAGTATACGCTATGTTTGCTGAGTGTGACAGGCATCGATTGCAATGTCATGATCGTATAACTAATACATAGAGGTGTGAGTATATTGATTATAAACACGAAAGTATTATTGAGCCCTAATGCTGTGGCTTTCAAATTAGCCTGAATAATCTGTGATATTATGGCAAATGCTATGGTTTGACCACTGGCGCTACCGCCAATGAGAAATAAAATGATCACATAGCTATTCATTGGGGCATTATCTAAGGATAACAGCACTATTGAAGCCATTGTGCCGATGAAAGAGCAAATGATCATGAGTTGACGACCTGATTGAATATAGCGATAGAGGTAACCAATAATAGGGCACATAACGGCATAGCCTATCCACCCAAAAGCAATCGCGTTAGCTGCTTGTTGTTGAGATAGACCACTTGTTTCAAGGAATAACGTTCCCCAAACGACACAAAGACATGATAACGGTACATAATTAAATGCGGTATAGCAGGCTAATAAGATCACCGTTCTTTTCTTAAATAATGTAGCGATATCTTTCATAATCTGAAAAGGTGATAATCTGTCGCCGGTGAAATGAGCGGTTTTTTTTTGCGGTAGGAAAAAGGTGAATAAAGATACCAGAACGATCACCATACCTAAGACATTGAGTTGGCGAATGGCGGTATGCCAGTTCATGTGCTGTTGATAGGTCACTAAGGGCCCTGTAGCCAGCATGGCCCCCATCATAGCGATTAACTGTGAGAGCCCACACAAAGTACCAAACCACCGACTAGGAAAATAGAGCGTAATGATCTTACAGATTCCTATGAATGCGAAGGCAGAGGCCATTGCTGTGAATACTCGTGCTAGACAGGCAAGCGAAAAATTATGGGCATGATTAAACATCATCGATGAGATGACGCATATTGCCAATGAAAAAAACAGAATACGCTCGATCCGGTATTTATCGTAAATGATTCCCGCAGGTATTTGCATCAGACCAAATACACAGTAATACACTGAGGCCAAGATAGCATAGGTTTGTGTGTTCAGATGAAGGCTGGGGATAATCTGGTTGGCCAGTGATCCAATGAAGGCTCTTAAAAAAAGTTCATAACAGAAAAATAACGTTCCGATTACCAGCAAGGTTATTCCAAAGCTCCTGTTTGCTCTGGAATATGAAGTGGTGTCTTCAGTCAGATGATAGTTAGTATCGCTAATACGCATTAATGCTTTATTCCTAAATTATTGGATTGCTGGTAGATAGGTGAAGTGGGTGTCCCAGCTGCTTGATGCCTCTGGCAGTCTGATCGAAAGGTTAATTGAGGCAATCTAGGGTTGGAGGCAGTTAAACTGTAATGAGTAAGCAGTGTTGCCAGTGTTGCTACTAGTAAAAGGACTAAGGGGTAATGATCTAAGCCGGCATACACTGGGCGTTCGCTGCAAGAGAAGCTCATGGTTGAAAAGAGGGTAATGGCATAGAGGCTAAATAGAGTAAGAATAGGAATGGAGTGTTGTAGAGCATGAGGTATATTATTTAACTTAGCTTCTGCGAGTTGTTGTCGAATAGGCTCAGATAATAAGTGTTGAATAGACACAATAGGATGTATGCAATGCGCGTTGAAGGACTGCGTACATGAGTTTAACAACCCATACCAGGATGCTGGGCTGTCTGATTGTGTAAATGCTATCCTACTGAACACGCACGTGTAGTAGGCGATAGGTAACATGAGATTAAACGCAAGCGCTGCCTTACAGCCTTGCTTAGTGAATTCAGTAAGATTATCCGATTGCAACGTGGTTGTTATATTGGCGATAAGAGCACTGAGGTAACTCCAATAGGTAAATTTGGTATGCAGGCGTAAGTCAAGCGTATTGGCATTAATGGTAAAGAAGCATGCGGCGTAGGTTAAGGAGGCTCCTTCATAGGCAAGTAATGCTATCTGAGCGCTTGTTAATCTCATTTGTTTCCCCCAAAACCGAGGTTAGACTAATCGATGTGGTGGGTAATTGCTATTAATCCAAAGCTTCACAGTGCCTATTAGTGATTTAATCATCACTTAATTTTAACGGTAATCAATGAGAAATTATGGGGTGTCTCGCCACTTAATATTACAACCCATACTAGGAAGTTGTACTTCTAAATAGGGTTGCCCCGATAAAACACGGTCTAAGGCTTGTCGTAAATCAACACCCGTGACGGGCTGACCATTGCCGGGCGTGCTGTTATCAAACCGACCGCGATAAACGCATTGGTGCCGTTCATCAAACACGAATAGATCGGGTGTGCAGGCAGCTTGATAAGCTTTTGCGACTGCTTGTGCCTCATCAAAACAATAGGGGAATGGGATACCGTACTGTTGTGCAAATACCGTCATTTTTTCCGGTGAATCATCGGGGTATTGCATCACATCATTAGCATTGATGGCGACAAATGCGATGCCCTGATCCATGTAGTCATTAGCACAGCGCACCAGTCCCTCAATGATATGCACAACATACGGACAGTGGTTGCACATGAATATCACTACCACGGCTTGGTTATTGGTTTGTTGTGAGAGTGACCACGCTTGCTGGTCAATGCAGTTAATCAGTTTGAAATCAGGTGCGAGGGTTTCCAGCGGTAACATGTTGGATTCAACGAGCATGATGGATGTCCTAATGGTTGTTGTAATGCTGTTGTGATATCACAGTGTTTATTCAAAAACAATCATTTGGCATGTGTGTGGGTTTATATTTGAGGTGTTTCAGATCGTTAGTATCACGTCTGTAAATGTCAAAGTCGTCATTATACTCTGTTGGTATCACAGGATAGAGGCTTGAATAATTATTCATATAAAAATAATGAGTTAGTGGATTTATTCTGTATCCGTAAAAAAATAACCTTTAATAAATATGATTAATATAAAAGGAGAGTATCGATGAATAAATGTGATATTTCCAGGTTAGTTGGACAGCCAGAGCAGCCCAGTGAAATTTCAGGGTATTACATGACATGCCCGGTTAATAAATCTATCCCCAAGTTAGCACACTGAAGGCATTGTCCGTTTGTTGATTTGGATGGCGCAGCTTGTTCTAGCGTTTTATTCAAGGCGTTTTATCGGTAGGGTAAATTACACTTGTTGTAAGGTGTGCAGTTCTATTTAGTTCTTAGGTTATTCGACGGAGTACTACTTTTCGGATCTGCTATGCATTCATTTAATTCATTCAAAAAACCTTGTACTGTTCTACTTGGATCTAATGCCATCCAAAAGAAGGCAAGTTGGCCAAGTGGTTTGCTTTTTTCTTCTGCGTCAAGATAATAAACACCTTCTTGTCTTTCTCTGGTTATACCAAGAATGATAGGTTCCTGCGATCCGACTTGAATGCTGTACCGTTTGGTTGGTGTTGGAGGAGTACGCCAAAGCCAGCTGAAATAGCTTGGCTGTTGCGAAGGGGGCGTTATATCCTTACATTGCAAATGTGCTTGTGCGGTTTGCGTATCTTCGACTACGCCTTTGTATGTTTTTTCGTAACATTCAGTCAGACCCAGTAAAGTGCACATTTTTTTGGGATGTATGGCTACTATTTTAATTAATTCTTTTAAGCTGGATCCTGAAAGCGAGGCTCGATGTTCATCTGGCCAAATAGCATCTATCAATTGTTTAAATTCTACGTTGTTTATATGTTCTTTAACATGTGGATGCTCCTTCAAAAACTTTTCATCTTTTTGTAGTGTTTCAAATGCTGCTTCGACTGACCTCTTCATGCTTTTTTCTCTCTTGAAAGTATTTTCTATAGTGTCATTATACAGTCAAAAGATTAAGATAATATGAAATTTTTCGTTTACCAACAGGTTTTTAGTGCCGTTTGCTGTTTTTTTGATGCCCTGATGGGTCTGTTACAGTGCAACCACTTTTTATGAGGAATACGCATGTTACACCTGTCTGTGATTACCCTTCGTCGTGGCACCAGTGTGCTGTTAGAACAGACGACCCTGTGGCTGGAGTCGACATACAAGGTCGGTGTGGTTGGTTGTCATGGTGCTTGTAAAACCTCGCTGTTCGAATTTATTACTCGGTAAATTATATGAATAGAAGTATATACCTGAAATGAATGGCCATGTGTTCTGAATCAAGTAATTGGCGGGGTAAATAAACAACTAACGAAAACACCTTAGTGTGCAGTTGTTATTGATCTCGCGAGTCATTGTTTTAATATTAAGTTTCTTCAGTATTTCCCTAATATGTGCCATGTCTGTTGAATTGAGGTTTCTTCTATCTGTTCAAACAAATGAAACCAGAGAGCAATGCTTACGTCGCTCACCGCATTGTTGTTCCATTGTAGGGTTGCGTCTGATCGGGAAAAGATGATTAATGCACCGTACGATCGTTATATCACTACCAGTTCCAAGACCTACTTTTTGTAACTCTTTATGAAGGCTTGCTAAGTGATTCGGCAAGAAAGACTGCAGCTATGATCGAACGGGCGAGTTATTGCTCGAAGACCTATTCTTTTTAGAATATTATTTATATTTTGAATGTCTTCTGTAGTGAGGGCCTTCCTATCAATTCTACGAAATGACTGTGGGGTGCATTTCCCATAACGTGCCCCACATACATGTGCGCCGCTTAGCCCACCGCTTAGCCCTATGTGTCTTAGAGCATCACATTCTCCAGTTCTAGTACCACCAGATCGAATATTTATTTTTTGTACCTCTCTCAAGAGTCTGTCTATCTGTCGAGATGATGGGCGATGCCCTGCGGCGCATTCAGAATCACTAACGGTTAATAGGGTTCTAACTATCTGAGCATTGGCTGAATTATTGATCATCGGCAAGATCAAGCAAAAACCTAAGACGAAAAATAGGGATTTTTTTATTATAGAGGTCACGTTGTTTCTCCTGGTTATATGTTCTATTTAAATTGTAGACCAATCATTCTAGGATTTCCTTTTCATTGGTTTAAATGACTGTTTATTATACTTTTTTTAAAAATTGGCAGTGTTCTAATCATTGGTTTTGTTAGCGTGTATTTTGAGATGATCTGATGGGTCTGTTACAGTGCAACCACTTTTTATGAGGAATACGCATGTTACAACTGTCTGAGATTACCCTTCGTCGTGGCACCAGTGTGCTGTTAGAGCAGGCGACCCTGCGGCTGGAGTCGACATACAAGGTCGGTGTGGTTGGTCGTAACGGTGCTGGTAAAACCTCATTATTCAAATTATTGCTGGGCGAGTTGCACGAGGACCAGGGTAGGGTGCAGTGGCCATCTGCATGGCAAGTGGTGCACTTGCAACAAGCATTACC
>DCQA01000055.1:0-1573 GCA_002323325.1 Coxiellaceae bacterium UBA1530
TAGCTAAAAGAGACGGTGTAGTTGAGTTCATGCCTGCACCCACCGATGTGGCAGACATTAAAGGCGAAGATGATCGTGGTAATGCAGGTTCTCGTCCATCCAGTGATGATGCTCCATTCTCAGCTTTGGCGTTCAAAATTATGACGGATCCTTTTGTGGGTACGTTAACTTTTTTTCGTGTCTACTCAGGTGTGTTGAGTGCCGGTAGTTCTGTTTATAATCCTGTGAAGGGTAAAAAAGAACGAGTGGGTCGTATTTTACAAATGCACTCAAATTCACGTGAAGAAATTAAAGAGGTTCGTACTGGCGACATTGCTGCAGCTGTTGGTCTGAAGCAGGTCACCACTGGAGACACTTTGTGTGATCTTGATAATATAATCACACTAGAGCGCATGGACTTTCCTGAGCCAGTTATTTCTGTTGCTGTTGAGCCTAAAACTAAGGCTGACCAAGAAAAAATGGGTATTGCATTAGGTAAGCTTGCACAAGAAGACCCCTCATTTAAAGTGCATACTGATGAAGAGTCTGGTCAGACTATCATTGCTGGTATGGGTGAGCTTCACTTGGAAATTTTAGTTGATCGAATGATGCGAGAATTTAAGGTTGAAGCCAACATTGGTAAGCCCCAGGTGGCCTATCGTGAAACCATCCGTAAATCAATTGAGCATGAATCTAAGTTTGTTCGCCAGACTGGTGGTCGTGGTCAGTACGGTCATGTGTACTTGCGTATTGAACCGCAGGAGCCCGGTACTGGTTTTGAATTTGTGAACGAGATTGTTGGTGGTGTGATTCCTCGCGAATACATACCTGCGGTCGGTAAGGGTGTTTCTGAGCAAATGGAAAATGGTGTTATTGCCGGCTTTCCTGTTGTTGACGTTAAAGTGACATTGTTCGATGGTTCTTTCCACGATGTTGACTCAAACGAAATGGCTTTTAAGATTGCTGGTTCTATGTGCTTTAAGGAAGGTGCTGTTAAAGCCGATGCTGTTCTGCTAGAGCCAATCATGAATGTTGAGGCAGTTACGCCCGAAGACTACATGGGTGATGTCGTTGGTGACATTAACCGTCGCCGTGGAATTATTTTAGGTATGGATGAGAATCCCTCAGGTAAGGTGGTGACTGCAGAAGTTCCTCTCTCTGAGATGTTTGGCTACGCAACAGATCTACGATCTTTATCACAAGGTCGAGCTACCTACTCCATGGAATTTAAAAAATACGCTGAAGCACCTTCAAATATCGCAGAAGCCGTAATTAAAAAACAATAATTGATTAAAAGAGGAAAAAACGATGGCAAAAGAGAAGTTTGTAAGAGATAAAGAACACGTTAACGTAGGAACGATTGGTCACGTTGATCATGGTAAGACGACGTTGACAGCTGCGTTGACTAAGTGTGTATCAGAGCACTATGGCAGTGGTGAAGTAAAAGCGTTTACTGAAATTGACAACGCTCCGGAAGAGCGTGAGCGTGGAATTACCATTGCAACTTCCCATGTTGAGTATGAATCTGAAGCTCGACACTATGCGCATGTTGACTGCCCAGGTCACGCGGACTATGTAAAAAACATGATTACAG
>DCQA01000055.1:1901-26793 GCA_002323325.1 Coxiellaceae bacterium UBA1530
CTGCTCAAATGGATGGTGCTATTTTGGTAGTATCGGCAGCTGATGGTCCTATGCCTCAAACACGTGAGCACATTGTATTGGCACGTCAGGTAGGTGTACCACATATCGTTGTTTTCCTAAACAAAGCGGATATGGTTGATGACGCTGAGTTATTAGAATTGGTTGAAATGGAAGTTCGTGATTTGTTAAGTAGTTATGATTTTCCTGGTGATGATACGCCTATTGTTGTTGGTTCTGCTTTGAAAGCACTCGAGGGTGATTCCAGTGAAATTGGTGTTCCAGCGGTGATTAAATTGATTGAAACGATGGATAGCTATTTCCCCACACCAGAGCGTGATATTGATAAGCCATTTTTGTTACCGATTGAAGATGTATTCTCTATTTCAGGTCGTGGAACAGTGGTAACTGGTCGTGTAGAGCGCGGTATCATTAAAGTAGGTGAAGAGATCGAAATCGTTGGTATTAAGGAAACGGCTAAAACGACGTGTACCGGTGTTGAGATGTTCCGTAAGTTGTTGGACGAGGGTCGTGCGGGCGATAACGTTGGTGTTCTTTTGCGTGGAACGAAGCGTGAAGAAGTGGAGCGTGGTCAGGTGTTAGCACATGTAGGTTCGATTAAACCTCATACGAAGTTTGAAGCAGAAATCTACGTGTTATCTAAAGAAGAAGGCGGTCGTCATACTCCATTCTTTAAAGGTTATCGTCCACAATTCTACTTCAGAACGACAGATATTACTGGTGCAGTATTTTTGCCAGAGGGTGTTGAAATGGTTATGCCCGGAGACAACGTGAAGGTGACGGTTGAGATGATCGCACCAGTAGCGATGGATGAAGGTTTGCGCTTCGCGGTACGCGAAGGGGGCCGTACTGTAGGTGCGGGTGTTGTTGCTAAAATTATCGAGTAATTAACTATGGCTGTTGTAAAAAAAGATCAAAGAATACGTATCAGATTAAAAGGTTTCGATCATAATTTGATTGATAAATCTACGCGAGAGATCGTTGACACTGCAAAAAGAACGGGTGCATTGATTAAGGGCCCAATTTTGCTGCCAACTAAAATTGAACGCTTCACTGTATTGATTTCACCTCACGTCAATAAAGACGCACGAGATCAGTATGAATTGCGTACACACAAACGCATGGTTGATATTCATCAGCCCACGGATAAAACCGTCGATGCTTTGATGAAATTAGATCTTGCTGCCGGTGTGGATGTGCAGATTAGTGTTGAATAGTAAAGGCTAGAAAATAGTCGGAGAGAAAAATGTCATTGGGTTTAGTAGGAAAAAAATGTGGTATGACTCGCGTCTTTACTGACGACGGTAGCTCGCTTGCAGTTACTGTCGTACAAGTTGAGCCAAATAGCATCACGCAAATAAAAACAGAAAAGACTGATGGTTACGCCGCAGTACAAATTGCTGTAGGCGAAAAAAAGCAAAGTCGAGTCAATAAATCAGTTGCAGGGCATTTTGCAAAGGCAAACGTTTCTGCCTGTAGCCACATAAAAGAGTTTCGTTGTACAGACGAAGAAATGTCGCAATTAGCTGTTGGTGATATATCATCATTGGCGATGTTTAAAGTAGGTCAGTCTGTCGATGTCTCTGGTGTTACTCGTGGTAAGGGTTTCGCTGGTGGCGTGAAACGACATAATTTTAGTATGCAAGATGCTACTCACGGTAATTCCTTGTCACACAGAGCCATAGGTTCCACGGGCCAGTGCCAAACACCTGGTCGCGTCTTTAAAGGTAAAAAAATGCCTGGGCAAATGGGTAATGTTAAGCGCACAGCGGTTAATCTCAAAGTAATTAGAGTTGACGAAGAGAAAAATATTTTGTTACTTCATGGTGCGGTCCCTGGTTCTCCAGATGGTTACGTTGTTATTACACGTTCAAATAAGTGTAAAGGAGAATAATTATGGAGCTACAAGTTATTGGTAAGAATCCATCGCAATTTAATGCTTCTGAAGAGTTATTTTCAACTGAATTTAACGAATCTCTGATACATCAGGCCTTGGTTGTTTATCAGTCTAATGCAAGACAGGGGACAAAAGCACAAAAAAATCGCAGTGCAGTCAGTGGCGGCGGTGCAAAACCATGGAAACAAAAAGGTTCTGGTCGAGCTCGAGCTGGTACCTCTCGTAGTCCGATTTGGAGATCGGGTGGTGTCACATTTGCAGCTACTCCTAAGCAGTATAATCAAAAAATCAACAAAAAAATGTATCGTAAAGCAATGGCATCTATCATTGCAGAGCTTCAAAGATTGGATCGTCTTAAATTGATTGATACTTTTGATATACAAGTTCCAAAAACTCAGGACTTAAAGAAAGTTTTATCTGAGCATAGTCTTAGCAATGTTCTCATCATTACCGAAGAGTTCGATTCTTCTATTTTCTTGAGCGCGAGAAATATTCCTAATGTGAGCGTAATTACTGTTTCAGAGGTGAACCCATTAGAGCTGATTGCTCATGATGATGTTTTGTTTACTACTGCAGCACTTAAATTGTTGGAAGAGAGGTTGTCACAATGAGTGAGTTATCAGTATATCAAGTTTTAGTCGCGCCTCACGTTACAGAAAAGGCATCCATGTCTTCAGGTGATGCTCGTCAGTATGTATTCAAAGTTGCAAAAGAGTCTACAAAGTCAGTTATCAAGCAATCTGTTGAAAGCCTATTTAAAGTTAAAGTACGTTCAGTGAGAACTTCAAATATGAAAGCAGAAGCGGTACGTTTCCGTCAAACAAAAGGTAGTCGTAAGGCCTGGAAAAAAGCCTACGTTACACTCGAGGTTGGTCAAGAAATTGATGTTGCTGCAGTGAAGTCGTAAGGAGATTTATAATGCCATTAATGAAAACTAAACCAACGTCCCCAGCTAGGCGATTTGTAGTAAAAGTCGTAAACCCAGATTTACACAAGGGTAAGCCATACGCTCCACTCGTTACCTCCAAAAAGCGTTGTAGTGGCCGAAACAATGCCGGTCATATTACTGTTCGTCATCGTGGTGGTGGTCATAAACGCCATTATCGTCTTGTCGACTTCAAAAGAAATAAAGATGATATGACTGCTCGGGTTGAACGCTTAGAGTACGACCCAAATCGAAGTGCTTTTATTGCATTATTACTCTATTCTGATGGTGAGCGTCGTTACATTATCGCTCCCAAAGGTATTTCTACCGGTGATAACATTACATCAGGTAAGTCTGCACCAATCAGTCCAGGTAATTGTTTGCCATTGGAGAATATACCTGTAGGTACCACTGTTCATTGTGTTGAGCTCAAGCCTGGTAAAGGTGCTCAGATGATTAGAAGTGCCGGTACATCCGCTCAATTAGTCGCTCGTGAAGGAAAATATGCAATTCTTCGATTGAGGTCTGGTGAAATGCGTAAAGTCCTAGTACACTGTCGAGCCTGTGTCGGAGAGGTGTCTAATTCAGAGCATAGCTTGCGTTCACTAGGGAAAGCTGGTGCTACTCGTTGGAGAGGAAAGCGCCCAACAGTTCGTGGTGTAGCCATGAACCCTGTCGATCACCCGCATGGTGGTGGTGAGGGTAGGACATCGGGTGGGCGTCACCCTGTATCACCTACTGGTTTGCCAACTAAAGGTAAGAAAACACGTAAGAACAAGTTTACGAATAAAATGATTGTTCGTGATCGTAGAAAGAAATAAGAGGGGTTGATTAATCGTGTCATCAAGATCAATTAAAAAAGGACCATTTGTAGATCATCATCTGCAAAAGAAAGTAGAAACAGCCCTGTCTGAAGGCTCTAAGAAGATTATTAAGACCTGGTCAAGACGTTCCATGGTAACACCAGAAATGGTGGGTCTAACGATAGCCGTCCATAATGGTAGAGATCATGTGCCAGTTTATATCTCAGAGAACATGGTTGGTAATAAGCTAGGTGATTTTGCCTTAACTCGTACTTATCGTGGTCATGCTGCAGATAAAAAAGCCAAGAAGGGAGGTAAGTGATGGATGCTTTAGCTACTCATAAATACGCGCATATCTCTGCACAAAAGGTTCGCTTAGTCATAGATCAAATCAGAGGATTAGATGTGGATCAGGCATCCACTTTACTGAGATTTAGTCCTAAAAAAGCCGCTGCGATTGTTAAGAAAGTTTTGGATTCTGCTATTGCCAATGCAGAGCATAACGAAGGCGCCGATGTTGACGACCTGCGTGTAGTAAAAGCTTATGCAGATGTTGGTCCGACCATGAAGCGTTTTAGAGCCCGTGCAAGAGGACGTGGTGATAGAATTCTTAAGCGCTCGTGTCATGTAACTGTCGTGGTTGGCGATACTAAATAGTTGTTGGAGAAAAACAAATGGGTCAAAAAGTCAATCCTAATGGAATTCGATTAGGGATCAATAAAGATTGGACGTCAAAGTGGTTCGCAAAATCGAAAGACTTTGCTAGTTACTTAAATGCGGATCTCAAAATACGCAAGTATCTTCGTCAAAAATTAAAAGGTGCCTCTATTAGCAAGATTAAAATAGAGCGCCCAGCTAGAAATGCCAAGGTAGCTATTTACTCGGCTCGACCGGGTGTCATCATTGGTAAGAAGGGTGGTGATGTTGAGGTCCTTCGCTCGAAGTTACAAAAGATGATTGATGTACCTGTGCATCTTACTATTGAGGAAATAAGAAAGCCTGAGCTAGATGCACACCTAGTGGCCGCTAATATTGCTCAGCAACTAGAGCGTCGAGTGATGTTTCGTCGCGCAATGAAAAGAGCTGTGCAGACTACAATGCGTCAAGGTGCACTCGGTATTAAGATTAGCTGTGGTGGACGTTTAGGCGGAGCTGAGATAGCAAGAAGTGAGTGGGTAAAAGAAGGGCGTGTCCCTCTTCACACTTTTAGAGCTGATATCGACTATGGCGTCGCTCGTGCTAAGACTACATATGGCATCATCGGTGTCAAAGTCTGGATCTTTAAAGGTGAAGTGCAACCAAAAAAAGAGAAACAAGACACAATACAACTTGCTGCGACTTCTGAAGAGGCTGCTGCTGGGGAAGAAGAGGATAAGTAAATGCGTCAACCAAAACGTAGAAAGTTTCGTAAAGATTTCAAAGGTCGCAATCGTGGTTTTGCCAAGAGGGGAACAAATGTAAGCTTTGGTGAATTTGGTTTGAAAACCATCGAAAGTGGTCGTATTACAGCTAGGCAGATAGAAGCAACGCGTCGAGCTATCACCCGTCACATTAAGCGTGGCGGTAAAGTTGTTATTCGTATCTTTCCAGATAAACCGATTACTAAAAAACCTCTTGAGGTTCGTCAGGGTAAAGGTAAAGGTAACGTAGAGTACTGGGTTGCTTTAGTTCAACCTGGAAGAGTTATGTTTGAAATTAGTGGTGTTAGTGAGGAACTCGCAAGAGAAGCCTTTTCAAGAGGTGCTTCTAAACTTCCTGTAAAAACTGTTTTTGTTAAGAGAGAAATAGAGCTATGAGTCTTAAAGATCTAAAATCACTGTCCGCAGAGGAGTTATTGGTACAGAAAGATAAACTACTTGGCCTTCAATTTGGTTTGAGAATGCAAAAAGGTATGGGTGAGACTATAAAGCCCCACTTATTCAAGCAATACCGTCGTGATATTGCGCGTATTGAAACTTTACTAAACGAGAATAAATAATGACGACAGAAACAAATTCAATGGCAAGAGTTTTATCCGGCAATGTGGTTAGTAACAAGATGCAAGATACTATTGTGGTAATGATTGAGCGCCGTGTTAAGCACCCTAAATATAGGAAGTTTATCAAACGTTCAACTAAAGTTCATGCTCATGATCAGGGTAATACAGCGGCTATAGGTGATCTTGTTGATGTTCAGGAATGTGCCCCTTTATCTAAAACAAAAAGCTGGAAATTAATAAATATTCGTAAGAAATCTGATAGCTAATATCTATTTCTGGAATTATATTGGAGAAAAAACATGATTCAGATGCAATCTGTCTTAGATGTCGCTGATAACAGTGGTGCTAAGCGTGTTATGTGTATAAAAGTATTGGGTGGTTCTAAGAGACGCTATGCCAACATAGGCGATGTAATCAAGGTGAGTATCAAAGAAGCCATGCCTCGCTCTAAAGTTAAAAAGGGTGATGTCATGAAAGCCGTTGTTGTTAGGACTCGAAAGGGAGTAAGGCGCAATGATGGCTCTCTAATAAGGTTTGATGGTAATTCAGTGGTTTTGTTGAACAACACTGACCAACCTATCGGGACTCGCATATTTGGTCCTGTTACAAGAGAGTTAAGGTCGAAAAACTTTATGAAAATAGTTTCTTTGGCTTTGGAAGTTTTATAAATATTAAATTATTGGAAGTTTAGTCATGGCAATGAGAAAAATTAGACAAAATGACATGGTTATGGTCATCGCTGGCAAAGACAAGGGTCGTACTGGTACTGTGACTAAGATTGTTGGAGAGCGAGCCTATGTTGACGGTGTGAACATGGTTAAGAAGCATCAAAAGCCAAATCCTCAAGCAAACGTACAGGGTGGGATTATAGAAAAAGAAGCCCCTATCCAGCTTTCTAATATCGCTATTCTTAACCCAGAAACGAAAAAAGCTGACAGAGTTGGTATTAAAATTCTAAATGACGGTTCAAAAGTTAGATTTTATAAATCAACAAAAGAAATAATTGACGTTTAAAGGTAAAAACAATGACTGCTCTAAAGAAACAATATCAGGAAACAATAATCTCTCAAATGACTGAGAAGTTTAATTACAAAAGCGTAATGCAAGTACCGAAGATTGAAAAAATAACCCTTAATATGGGTGTTGGTGAATCTGTTGGTGATAAAAAAATCATTTCTAAAGCTGTATCTGACATGGAAACTATTGCGGGTCAAAAGCCCCTTGTTACCAAAGCCAGAAAGTCTATCGCTGGTTTCAAGATTAGAGAAGAATGGCCAATTGGCTGTAAGGTCACCTTGCGTGGAGTAAGAATGTATGAGTTCTTGGAAAGGCTCATTGTCATAGCTATACCTCGCATTAGAGACTTTCGTGGTTTAAACCCGAAATCGTTCGATGGTCGAGGAAATTACAGTCTCGGTATAAAGGAACAGATTGTTTTTCCTGAGATTGATTACGATAAAATTGACAAAATTCGTGGGATGGATATTACGATCACGACTAGTGCAAAAACTAATGATGAAGCAAAGGAGTTATTGAAATTCTTTGGCTTTCCTTTAAAAGATAAATAGTAAAGGTGATTTATGGCTAAGAAAAGTGCTATTGATAAAGAATTAAAAAAAGAACGTCTAGTAAAGATTAACTTCAAGCGTCGTGAAGAGTTACGTGAAGTTGCAAAAAACGGCAGTTTCGATGAGCAGCAACAAGCTCAAAAAAAATTGCAATTAACTCGTACAAAGAGTTATACACGTTTGCGTGCTCGCTGTAACTCGTGTGGTCGTCCACGTGGTACCTATCAAAAGTTTGGCCTGTGTCGGATTTGCCTTCGTGAAGCTGTTATGCGTGGCGATGTCCCTGGTGTCCGTAAAGCCAGTTGGTAATTTGATTAAAGAGTGAGATTATTTATATGAGTATGCAAGATCCAATATCCGATATGCTAACGAGAATTAGAAACGCACAACAACGTTTCTCTGAGTCAGTCACTATGCCATCTTCAAATCTGAAAAAAGCAATAGCTAACGTGCTTCAGCAAGAGGGCTACATTTCTGGTTGGTCAGTTCAAGATGATGAGGTTCATCAAACATTATCTATCGACCTTAAGTATTATCAAGGCCAGGCCGTTATTGAAAACATTCAACGAGTTAGTAAGCCGAGCTTACGTGTTTACATGTCTAAATCTGATCTTGAAAAGTATGGAAAAAGTACGGGTGTCCAATCTGGTCTCGGTGTCGCTATTGTTTCAAATTCCGATGGTGTAATGCCTCATTCTCATGCAATTAAAAGTGGCAAAGGCGGCGAAGTTCTTTGCTACGTCAATTAGAGGATAAATCATGATTACAATGAGTAGAATTGCCAAGAAACCTGTCCAAGTACCCCCATCTGTTGAAGTCAACCTGTCTGGTTCACTGGTCACTGTTAAAGGAAAGCTTGGTGAAATATCACAACTACTTCACCCTCTTGTCAAAGTATCAATCACAGAAGGCACAATTGTTTTTGATCTTGCTGAAGAGTCTCAAGCAGCAAAAGCAATGAGTGGTACAATGCGTGCATTGGTCAGTAACATGATTGACGGTGTGAGTGAAGGTTTTACAAAAAAACTTCTGATGGTTGGTGTTGGTTATCGTGCCTCAGTACAAGGTAAGGTTCTTAATATTACCGCTGGTTTTTCTCACCCTGTTAACGTCGAGTTTCCTGAAGGAGTTACTGTTGAGACTCCCAGTAACACTGAAATTCTCGTTAAAGGCTATGATAAACAAAAAGTTTCACAATTCGCAGCAAATATTCGATCAATTCGTCCACCTGAACCTTACAAGGGTAAAGGTATTCGTTATCATGATGAACAAATTATTCTGAAAGAAGGTAAGAAAAAATAATGGCTCTCAATAAAACAAAAAAAACACAAAGAATACGCCGCGGTAAATCTACTCGCATGCATATCCGTAAACTACATGTTCCTCGGCTCTGTGTTCATAGAACCTTGCAACATATTTATGCTCAGGTTATTTCCGCTGATGGTTCTAAAGTGCTATTTTCAGCATCCACAGCTGATAAAGCTTTAAAAGAAGACATTAGCTACGGTGGTAATATTACTTCAGCTGAAAAAGTTGGTGCGCTCATTGCTCAGAAAGCGAATGAGGCTGGTCTTACGAAAATGGCATTTGACCGTTCTGGTTTTAAGTATCACGGACGAGTTAAAGCGTTAGCCGAAGCTGCCCGTAAAGGTGGCATTGATTTCTAGAAAGAAAGGTAAATAACTATGTATGATGTTGGTTCAGACACCCAAACCGATGGTTTTGTTGAGAAATTAGTTCAAGTTAATCGAACTGCAAAAGTTGAAAAAGGCGGGCGTATTTTTCGTTTCTCAGCGTTAGTTCTAGTCGGCGATAAAGATGGAAAGATCGGTTACGGTTTTGGTAAAGCTCGAGAAGTTCCTGCTGCTATTCAAAAAGCAACGGAGAATGCGAGACGTAACATTGTTAATATTCAGTTAAATGGTAATACGCTCTATCACCAGGTTAAAAAGCGCTATTGCTCTAGTACTGTCATCATGCTTCCAGCATCTGAAGGTACAGGTGTTATTGCTGGCAACGCTATGCGTGCTGTCTTTGAAGTTGTGGGTGTAGAAAATGTCTTAGCAAAATGCTTAGGTTCAACTAACCCTGTTAACGTTGTTAGAGCAACCATTATGGCTCTACAGACAATGTCAACACCAGAATCTATCGCTGCTAAACGCGGAAAAACAATAAAGGAAATTTGGGAATCAGCATGAATACAACAAAAACTATCGCTGTAAAGTTAATAAAAAGTAAGTATGGGCGGAAAAAAGGCCATCTTGAGTGTGTAAGAGGCCTTGGGCTTCGTAAAATGCACCAGGTAGTTCAACTTGAAGATACTCCTGCTGTTCGAGGCATGATTAATAAAGTTTCATACTTATTAGAACTTGAGGAAGTACAATGAAATTAAATACACTCTCACCTGCGGAAGGCTCCAAAAAAGCAGCAAAAAGAGTTGGTCGCGGTATCGGTTCTGGTACTGGCAAGACTTGTGGTCGAGGTCACAAGGGCCAGCACTCTCGCTCAGGTGGTTATCACAAAGTTGGCTTTGAGGGTGGTCAAATGCCTCTCCAACGTCGCGTACCTAAATTTGGCTTTCGCTCCCGTAAAGCCCTATCCTCGATGGAGATTAGACTTGGTGAGCTCAATCAGGTACCAGGTGATATCGTTAACATGAAAAGCTTACTAGCTGCTCATCTTATTCACCCCAATACCAAGCAAGTTAAGGTCTTTCTTTCAGGTAAGATTGAGAAAGCTATTACTTTGAAAGGCATTCCTGTATCAAAAGGTGCGCATGAAGCTATCTTAGCTGCTGGTGGAAAAATAGAGGACTAATAGTGAGTGTTAATCTTGGTGGAAATTTAGCATCTGGTGGTCTATCAGAGTTAAAGAAACGGCTGTTTGTCGTTCTAATAGGGATTTTAGTTTTCCGCCTAGGGAGCTTTGTTCCAATACCTGGTCTTGATCCGGCTAAGTTAACTGATTTTTTCAAGCAGCATGAGTCAGGCATTCTTGGCATGTTTAACATGTTTTCCGGTGGTGCTCTAAGTCGTATGACTATATTTGCCTTATCGATCATGCCATATATTTCTGCTTCCATTATTGTGCAAATGTTTGGTTCGATATCCCCTCATCTTCAACAGTTGAAGAAAGAAGGTGAAGCTGGCAAGCGTAAAATGAACCAATACACGCGCTATGGTACGTTATTTCTCTCAGTCATACAGGCCATGGCGATTTCGAAATGGCTGGTTTCTAATGGGATTGTTCTAAACCCCAATCTTGCTTTTTATATCAGTTCAGTCATCACGCTTGTAACTGGTACTATGTTTCTAATGTGGTTGGGTGAGCAGATGACAGAAAGAGGTATTGGAAACGGTATTTCCCTTATTATCTGTGCAGGAATTATTGCAAGGTTTCCAACAGCAGTATCTCAAGTCGTTACACAGGTTCGTCAAGGTCAAATGCAAGGATTGACGTTGTTGTTTCTTGTGGTCTTTGTTATCGCTGTTGTAATGCTTATTGTTTACTTTGAAAGGGCACAAAGAAAAATCGCCATTAACTACGCTAAGAGACAGCAGGGTAGAAAAATGTATGCGGCTCAATCCAGTCATCTTCCCTTGAAAATCAACATGGCCGGTGTGATTCCTCCAATCTTCGCTCAAAGTATCCTTATGTTCTTCTCTACGATTTCCCAGTTTTTAGCACCAACAGCCGGATTTGGGTGGCTAAGAAATGTAAGTCTCGCACTATCGTTTACCCAGCCAGGATACATGGTCCTTTTTGCGGCAGCCGTTATATTCTTCAGTTTCTTCTATACCGCATTAGTCTTTAACCCTAAAGAAACATCTGATAATCTTAAAAAATCTGGTGCTTTCATTCCAGGGATTAGGCCTGGCGAACAAACAGCTAAGTATATCGACTTAGTAATGACCCGCTTGACACTAGTGGGCTCTATTTATCTTGCTGCTGTTTCGCTGCTTCCTCAGTTTTTAATGTTGACGCTTAATGTGCCTTTTTACTTTGGCGGTACATCTTTGCTTATTATCGTTGTTGTATTGATGGACTTTATGTCGCAGGTGCAAGCTCATTTGATGAGTCACCAATATGAATCGATCATGAAAAATCAACGAAAAGGCTCTAATATAGGCCTGATTCGATAGCGTATGATTAACTTTTATGGCATACTACCGGCCTTTCGGCCTGCTGCCTTTTAATGTAGGAAAAAACAATGAAAGTAAGAGCTTCTGTGAAAAAGATTTGTAGGAATTGTAAAGTGATTCGTAGGAATCGTGTTATTCGCATTATATGTAAAGATAAGAGACATAAGCAACGCCAGGGTTAATGCTACTCAGGCTTACTGGTCTGTTATGAATAGTATGCAGTGTCTAACTTCCGCGAAGGAGTGGTCATTAGCTGAAAAGTCTGGCATGATAGCCTGCTTTTTTTTTAAGGTGTATCGTTTCGATACATGATTGGGTCTGCTTGGTATTAATTGCCATTGTATGCAGTAAATTATTGAAATATTGGAGAAATTTATGGTTGCACGTGTCGCAGGTGTCAACATCCCAATGCACAAGCATACTCATATTGCTTTACGTGCAATTTTTGGAATTGGTCCCACTAGAGCGCTGAAAATATGTGAATTAGCGGGTATTAAGCCAGAATCTAAGATTTCAAGTTTGAGCGAAGCCGAATTAGATTTGTTACGTTCTGAAGTTGCCAAATTCACTATTGAGGGTAATTTGCGCAGAGAAGTCTCAATGAATATCAAAAGAAAAATGGATATCGGTAGTTATCAAGGTAGGCGTCTGAGATCAGGTCTTCCCGTTAGAGGTCAACGCACCAAAACCAATGCACGTACCCGCAAAGGTAAGCGTAAACCAATTAGAAATTAATGTTTAGTACTCTTGTATTAGGATAAATGATTATGGCAAAAAAACGTGAAATTGTTACTGAAGGTGTTGCTCATATTAAAGCTACTTTCAATAATACTCTCGTAACTATAACGACTCTGAGTGGTGACGCTCTATGTTCATGTAGTTCTGGTGAGTGTGGATTTAAAGGCGCTCGTAAGGGGACTCCCTTTGCAGCGCAACAAGCGGCTGAAAAAGCGGCTGCAAAAGCAAAAGAAATGTTTCAAATGAAACGCGCTGCTGTAATGATTAAGGGTGCAGGCCCAGGGCGTGATTCCGCAATGCGTGGAGTCTCTTCGGTACTGACTGTTACTAAGCTAGTCGATACGACTACTGTGACTCATAACGGTTGCCGTCCTAAAAAGAAACGTCGAGTTTAGTGGAGAAAAGAAAACATGGGTAGATATCTTGGGCCAAAATGTCGTCTTTCACGTCGTGAAAAGACAGATTTACAACTGAAGAGTGGTGTTCGCGGTGTTGAATCTAAATGTAATTTAGAACGCACACCAGGCCAGCATTGGTCGCGTCGCGGAAGAACCACCGATTACGGTTTACAGCTTCGTATGAAGCAGATGATCCGTCGTTACTATGGCGTTATGGAGAAGCCTTTCCGGAAATACTATCAAGTAGCAGATAGTCAAAAAGGCTCAACCGGTGAGAATCTTCTAAAATTATTAGAACTACGTTTAGATAATGTAGTCTATCGTATGGGCTTTTCTGCTACCCGTGCCGAAGCCAGGCAGCTTGTTTCTCATAAATCGATTCTTGTAAATGGTTCTGTGGTAAATGTTCCTTCATTTCAAGTCTCTAAAGACGATGTGATTGAAGTCCGTAGTAAAGCTAAATCACAAATGCGAATCAAAGCAGCCCTTGATCTTTCTAAACAGCGTACTGGTGTTTCATGGGTATCTACTGATGAAAAGGCTGTAAAAGGCACGCTCATTGACTTTCCTGAAACCGATCAACTTCCTGCTGAATTTAAGGTGAATTTGGTTGTTGAGCTATATTCTAAGTAGAGGTTATTTTTTATGTCTTATTCATTAAATCAATTATGCAAGCCGACTGCTAATACCACTAAATTTGAAGTTATTTCAGATCGGCATTCTAAAATTACACTTGAGCCTTTTGAGAGTGGCCTTGGCTACACACTGGGTAATGCATTACGTAGAATTCTTTTATCATCAATGCCTGGTGCTGCAGTTGTCGAAGTTTCCATTGAGGGTGTTGAACACGAATACTCTTCATTACCAGGGCTTCGTGAAGATATTATCGACGTTCTGATGAATATGAAGGGTATTGCTTTTCTATGCCACGATCGTGACGAAGTGACCTTAAAGCTACATAAGAACACGGCTGGTCCTGTTACTGCAGCTGATATTGAGCTTGAACATGACGTAGAAATTGCTAATCCTGATCATCTCATTGCAACTCTTACACAAGACATCGATTTTAATGTAACCATGAAGGTTGCAGTTGGTATGGGCTACCAACCAGCTTTAGCACGTTCCTCTGAACTTGCCGAATCTGCATCAACACTTGGTTCTCTTCACTTAGACGCTACGTTTACTCCAGTTAAACGTGTTGCTTATCAGGTTGAAAATACTCGTGTCGAAAATAGAACTAACCTGGATAAGTTAATCATCGATCTTGAGACAGATGGGACATTAGACCCAGAATCTGCTATCAGACAAGCTGCTACTATTCTACAGTTTCAACTTTCGTCTTTCGCTGAAATACAGCAGCAATCCACTTCATCTCAATTGGATTCTTCAAGCGACATAGATCCTTTGTTATTACGTCCAGTCGATGATCTTGAGCTAACAGTTCGTGCTGCTAACTGTCTTAAAGCAGAAAACATTTACTACATTGGGGACTTAGTTCAGCGCAGTGAAAATGACCTACTTAAAACCCCCAACCTAGGTAAAAAATCATTAATGGAAATTAAAGCAGTCTTAGCTCAGCGTGGTCTGAATCTTGGCGTTGTTATTGACGTTTGGCCGCCAGAAGAGTTATCTAACTAATAATCGTAGGGGTTTGTTATGCATCATCGTATGGCTGGTCGTCAGCTTAATAGAAATAGTTCTCACAGAAAAGCCATGTATCGTAATATGGCCTGTTCTTTGATCAACGCAGAATTAATCAAAACAACAACGCCAAAAGCTAAAGAGCTACGTCGTTTTCTTGAACCATTAATCACATTATCTAAGCAGGATAGCGTTGCTAACCGTCGTTTAGCATTCGCTCGTTTGCGGGATGATGCAGCTGTTGCTAAATTATTCACCCAATTAGGACCTCGTCATCAGGATCGTCCAGGTGGATATCTACGTTTGCTAAAGTGTGGTTATCGTGCTGGTGATAATGCACAGATGTGTTATGTAGAAATTACAGATCGTCGCGACCAATAACAGTTGGTGATGTATACCAAGAAAAGCGCCTCTTGATGAGACGCTTTTTTTTTGCTCTTTTTTTATACGCACTTATTCGATGGGTTGGATATTGTTTGTGAGATTGACTATTTTTAGATGAATTTTAGGGAATATAAGTGCATTTAAGATTTTTTTAATAATACTTATGTATGATATGTAACCTTGACGACAAATATGTCTAATCTATCCCAGAGGTGGTTGTGATTGATCCCGCTGATGCCTCACCTCCCGGTGATTCGAGTCCACGGTCCTCTTATTCTCAAAGTGGTTCATCACGCGACCTCTTTAACTTAAACGATATTGATTCAGAAGCGTCATCATATGATAGCGCTTTCATTCATCTCCATTCATCTCTCCCCATTCATTCGCCTTTGAGCTATGAAGTATCATCTAGAATTAATAATCTTCCCGGACACATTTTTCCATTAAGACATCTTGCTTTAAATAATGATGAAAAATTTCCTATTTATGATTTTGTGATTACTGATGATACATTAGCGTCTTTTAAAGAGATTATTAGAGATTGTTTGCAAATAGATGATGAAGTTACACTTGACAAAGGTTTGTGTGATTTTATTAATGAGCGGGAAAATGAGGAGTTCACGTATACTAGATTAAGCTTGTTAAAAATTCGTCACTATTTTCAAGCTTGTGTTACTAATCATTTCACATTAATGCCAATTGAGACAAAGAATTCAAATCTGTCTTCCCAACTGCATGTACTATCTTCGTTGCATTTACACAGTGATGATGGATCTCAGGATCATAAAGATTCAGATGCCGTCTGGACTGAGAGTTATAGGGATATAGAGGAGGCTAACTCTCACACCTATTACTTTTTACCATTTCACTATTATGTGCATCTTTCACGTGTTATTGCCAAAATAACTTTTGGTAAGGATAAGTATACTAGTTCGCACTTTCAGCATGGCATTGACCTGCGAGCAATAGTTTTCCCAGATATACCACAATATGACTATTTGGATTGGGTCCCCTATAGTGAACCAACATGCGATAGTAAGTTTAATTTTACTCACAGGAACTGTGACTACGCAGACAGTTATACGTATGGTCAAAGGAACTTGCTTATTTCTGCCTTTCAAAATACAAACCATTATATCTCCTTTGAATACTTATACGGTCCAGTAGAGGGGCTTATAAGAAGTCTGTTGTATCGTTTTAAGAATACCTATCTTTTTCCAGGATCTTTGGCGATTAAAGCCTTATCGACATTCACTCAGGATGTCATTTACCTCAGTGTGATGTTTAATACAGTGACGAGATACTTTAATGAAGATCAATTTTCTCCAGCTTGGTATGCTGTGATTGGATGCTTGTCTTTTTTTGATGCGTGGCAAACGTATACAGTTAGATCCCATAAGCGGTTAGTTGACAATACTAATAGAATGCTAAGAAATCCAACTAACATTGTTGAAACACGACGGTATGAGGAGGGCTTGTATTACTTCAATATGGCGATTCGAATTGTTACAGCTATTCAGGCCTGTTTTGTTTTTGGTTTTTTTCATAAGTCGCTAGTGATGGCACAAACCTATTTGGATGATAGTAACGCTGATTCTTTATCGGATAGTTTCATTTTTTGGGCATCATTGTTTCTTACAGCGCCCGTTGCCAGTATCTTTTATATCTTTAGAAGTGGTCCAGAAAGGTTTGCAAAGTATAATCAGTCCTTTGAAGAGTTAAAGCGATGTCTCCTATGCCAGTCTAAAGAATCATTACCTTGGTATACCTATTTCAATGTGATAGTGGCGCTTGTGTTGCAGTTGTCTATTACTATGTTTAATGCCGATCAAACTTTCTTCTATACAATGGATACTTTCTTTAATACATCGTTTGAGGAAAGTTTTGATAAAAGCAATGCAAAGTGGGCTCTTAATATTCCACTCGCGGCTTTATTTACTACATTTATCTCTTTGCCAGTTGTTGGGAGTTCTTTGGTGGCTGCAAAGAAAAGCCAACAAAGCTCTCCTGAAACAACAATTAATGATCAACATGATGACTCTACTGGTTGGCGAATAAAAACCTCGGTGTATAATAACTATAGCGATTACACCTCATTTGGTTTGTCATTTGAAAAAGCAGAAAAGAGTTCAATGTTACCGGATTTTTTTCAGTTTCTTAATGGTATTGATACTTTGGTCACAGTATTGAGCCAATGGATAGCTGTATCAGATATTGCAGCTGATATTTTAAAATCGTTACTACCATGGTATTGCTTTTGTATGGTGGGTGTAGTGAGTTGGTATACAGGCCTAATAACGTTCTATAACAACATGGATAACGATCCAAGACACAATAAAGCTATTATAAAGTGTTTGAAGCAGCTTGATATTTATCTCAATGAGCACTACGGTAATTTTTTTAATACTGCAGATGAGCAATATCAACCTAATGATAGCAGTAGTGGTCTAACAGGAGCACTGCTGACTAAAAAATCCCATGAATTTAAATTAGTCAGCCATTATCTTGTTCGTCAAATATATTCACATTTCAAAATGAAAGGGGTATCACTGAAGTTGCTACACAATGCTTTAAAGAATACAGATGTCAATCCCGAGGGTGTAACCCAGGGCCAAGATGGAGATATCTTTTCTAATAATGAGTGGCTTTATGTTCTAGCGTACATGATTCTTTGTGGGGCATGCAGTGAGTCTAACGAGAATCAAAATACAAAGTCTTTATTCGGAAATTTTGAAGGATGTACCGGGCGTTTTTATAAGTACCGGTCTCCCTATAATAATGATGATAAAACAAAGAGTCAGGTCGATCATGCTTTTAATTCACGTAAAACCGCTCATGATGCAACTAATAAAGCTATCTTTGAATTATCTATACGCACAGAGAATGTACTGCTTAGTGATCCTTCTTGTTCAGAGAGTAGTTCTGAGGATAGCCAGGTAGAGGGGCTGTCAATATAACCAGATTAATTCCTAGCTTCATTATGTGTGTATCCATCCTGGAAAGACATCTTCTAAGCCATGTATAACCATAGTGATTGCAATGGACATAATGATTAAGCCCATAATTCGAGTGAGCGTTTTTAATCCTGATACTCCTAATAGACTGTGTATTGCATTTGAAAATCGTAGCGTTACGTAGATGGTTAGTGCAACGCATAGGCAGATACCTGTGAGCTGTAGTTTCCCCAGTACACTTGGCGTTGCGTTAGAAATCATCACAGCCTGTACCATTGCTCCGGGCCCTGCAATCATTGGGATGGAAAGAGGAATGATGGCGATGGATTCACGTTGTATACTAGCTTGATGTTCTTCCGGGCTATGGTTTGTTTTGGAGGTCTCGCCTTGCAGCATGGTATAACCAATAATAGCAATAATAATACCACCAGCAATTGCAAATTCTGATGTTTTAATACCAAATACATGCAGCAGGGGTAGTCCTATCCAGGTCATAACAATGAGAATCACACTGATAGCAAAAAAAGTTGTTAAGGCGGTGGATTGAATTAATTTTTTTGAGTAGTCGCCGGTCAAGCTAGTAAAAATAGCAAGAGCAGAGAGTGGATTGGTAATAGCAATTAACGCAACATAATCTTTTATAAAAGTACTGGTCATAGTTATCTCCGTCCTTGTTCTAGCACCATATTATCCTCAGGGAATTGTATCTCCTATAGAGCTTGTCGTCGACCATTGTTGCAGAAATTGTTTCCTTGCAAACATGCCACACGTAGTTAGGATATTGCTGCTGTCCTTTTGCGATATGGATTACATAGGCGATAAAGCGGGTGAGTTAATATTACCTTCGATGACCGAGTCGGGTACTATCTAATTAAAGGATGAGACGCTGGCTGGCTCTATAGACACCTTAAGTTTTGCAAGGCTCGGTTATCAACCAGATCAATCTTTTTTAATCACCCATAACATGCTATGTTGTCTCTTATTGTATCAAGGAGGGTTATGTTATGAAAAAAAATATCTTTTTATTATTAGTTGCTTTACCACTTTTCAATACGGTGCTTGCTGCGGATACTGAATCTTCGAGTACAGTTGATTATACCACCTCTTCGGTTAAACAAGCTTCCAATGTGTGTATCAACTATGATTTCGATATTAAACTTCCTGTATTTTCATCAGACAAAATCTTTGATGCATTGAATAAGAAAATCCAAGGTCAGAAAGATACTGTCATCGGGCGTGTAATTTCAGATGGTGTTTTAGTTAAGCTGGGTAAAGTGAAGCCAGGGAAATTAATCAATACTGTGAGCTCAGATTATTCCGTTTTTCAAACGGATGATGTGACCAGTGTTGTGATTCATTTTACTGGGTATTCGGCGCCTTACGCACATCCTTTTCACGTGGTTACAACGGATAACTTTGATCAAAAAAAGCAGTCTTTTATCACGCTAGACAGTCTATTTCGTTCTGATGTCGCTATTTATAAAGTACTGAGTCAATTAACACGCGATCAATTACTGAAGGAATCGGTAACGGATAAAGAAATGATGCTATCGGGTACCTCACCTGAGGCCAAAAATTTCAAGCACTGGGCATTTAGCGAGCAAGGCATTACCCTTTATTTTGATGAAGCTCAGATAGCACCGTATTCTGATGGTCAGCAAGTTATAAATATTTCACCAAAAGACTTGTCTGGTATGTTATCCGATTATGGTCGTTCATTATTCGCGTTAGAATAATCAACCAAGCGTTTATTCGACAAGATTATTTCTATGATTCTTAATGTCTTGCCAGATTTTTTTAGCCAGTGCTCTTGGTGTTAATTGAGAGGCGGTGTAAGTCAAATCTGCTAATGCCTCATAGAGAGGCTCTCGTTCTTGGTTTGATAATGCCAGTTTTTCTCTATGATCCTCTCCACCTAACATTGGACGTCCCTGAGGTCGCCTGATGGTTCTTTGTAATTGAGCTTTAAATGAGACTTTGAGGTAGATGATAATGCCTGTTTTTTTGAGCATGTCATAAACTTCGGGAATAGTCACAGAGCCGCCACCTGTTGACAGAACAATGGGTGTTTGTTGCATGAGGTATAGTAGAGTCTCTCGTTCTCTTTCACGCAGGCCACCAGAGCCTTCAATATCATAGATCCAATCAATATCAACACCTGCTCGTTTTTCTAACTCACGATCAGAGTCGAAGTAAGGAAGTTTAGATACTTTAGATAGCTGAAGTCCTATGCTGGATTTTCCAGCTCCCATAGGGCCAATGAGGTATATGTTATTGTGAGACATAATTTTCTTTATTAACACTGTATACGCTATTGTACCAGAGACAGTCAGGAGAACAATTATTCAGGTCTAAATTCTATGTGAGGTGTCAAGACAATCAATAGCTCATCGTGTTGATGTGACTTTTGTTGGTCTTTAAATAAACGCCCAAGAATCGGTATTGCGTGTAAAAAAGGAATACTATTGAATTGGTGAGTCTGTTGAGAGGTAGTGATGCCACCCAGCGCAAGTGTTTGATGATTGTTGAGTAGTAATTGAGTTTGTAGTTGTTGTGTGGTGATAGCCGGAGCTCCAGCAATTTTAAGAGAGCTAACCGTATCTTGATTCAGTTTCAGATTCAGTTGTATACGTTGATGAGGTAACAATATCGGTGTGACTTCAAGTTTAAGAGCAGCATCTTTGAAAGTAACACTGGTTCCACCACTACTTGTGGCTTGTTGATACGGTATCTCTTGGCCAGATTCTATCGTTGCAGTGTGTCGATTTAATGTGATTAATTCAGGCTTTGCCAGTAAATTGGCTTCACCATGTTCCATTAAGGCTTGTAGTTGCATATTAAACTGGGTGTTGTCGGCTAGAGTAAATAGCGGTATCAGAAACGTATTAGGTTTCGTTTGTGGATGTTGAGTTCCAGAATGAGTTCCATACTGGGCACCTAATGACTCTCCAGTATGATGATTGAGGGAGATTAGTTGTGCATCAATTCGAATTTGAGGCGTCGGTTTATCGATAGTGCTGATTAACTGCTGAATTTTAACTAGGTGAGAGGAGTCATCTTCTATCCAGAGTGTATGATTTTGTGCCGAATGACTAATTTTTGCTGAGGAGGAAATCCATGCTGAATTGGGTTGTTGAATGATATCAAGGACGCTCTGTGTATCAATGTATTCCAGGTGAAAGGTTTTTAGCTTTAATGCATTCACTGTATGAGGTGTGATGGGTGTTGCGTGTGTAAAAGGGTTATCCTTAGCTTCAATTGCGAGGGGAGTTAGAGTTATTAGAAATAGGATAAAAATACGGTTAGTCACGATTATTCTCCAGTGATAGTTGAAGCTGTAATAGTTCGGTGCTCTCGACATTGGATTGAAGGGTTAATGAAGTAATCCATGATAAAAAGTGCTGGTCATTCCAGTTTTTCAACGCCTGAATAATGTTTAGGTAGGTTCCAGTTACCCAATAAGTCTGTGTACTGTTTTGTTTAATATTATCGCTGGATGTGTATTTTTCAATGTGTAGCTGATGCGATAGAAGGTAGTGTTGAATATTATTGAATCGATCAGATGATATCGAAGTTGTTTTATCACCCTCTAAAAATACGTTGAATGCTATTTTTGAGTCTTGTTTAAGTGATCGGTAACATTGATCAAGGTATTTTCTCTGTGTTATCAGTGCATACTGTTGTTGACTAATAGCCTGTTTTTTATCTCGCCAGCTGGTGTATGCGGAATGGAAATGTAGAAGATATAATAAGATTAAATAAATAATCAGCATCAATGGTGGTGTGAGTGGATAACTTAGAATGACTAGATATTGATTAATATATTTTTTTTTCAGTATCGTGATAGTATTTTTTAGCATTGTAATTGTGCTTCAAGTTCAAATTCAAACTGTGATGAATCTTCCAGTGCATGGATATGGTGTATGGTGACATCATCAATCGTTTTTATACGGCTTAATAGATTGGTCAGTGTATGAATATGTTTGGGTGATGATCCTTTTCCTATTAATGCGAGCGTGTTGTCATTGATAGTCAGTGACTGTAGCGTAATACTTTTCGGTATAGATTCGGTGATCATAGGACTGGTTTTAGTCAAGCAATATTGATGTTTAAGATTCTGCTCGGTTTTTTTTGTGCTCTGGGAAATTTTTTTTTGTTCATCACAGCGTTGTTTAGTCCATTCGCCACTCAACGTCTTTTTTGTTTTTTTTAAAGAAATGATAGTCTGATCAGCCAATGCTGTATCCTGAATAAGCACGTGTGTTTTGATAAGGCATAGCACAGTAATACTCAATCCTGTCAGACAGGAGATCACCATGTTTTTTTTTAATTGCTGCTTTTTTTTTCGAGAGCGATAGGGAAATAAGTTAATTAACATGATTGCTATCGCGGTGTAAGTGCTGTGAGGGTAGTCATTAATTCTGCATGACTAAATGCCTCCTCTGTGCCTAACGATTGAAACGATGGCGGAAGTGTATCTTCTATCGGTATCAGCTGGCATTTAATCTCATCCGAGTCTAACAACTGATGACGGACTAATCGATTAGCTGTAATAACATACACTCCATCCATAGTGATATGCGCTCTAATATAATCCTCCACTATTGATATAGATTCTACTGGATCATGAGTTAGAGTGATGACCTCATAGGATAATAGTTGATGACTGCTAAACGTATAATGAATCAAGTGGTTGCTATCACAGTACAGCACACAAATGATAGATTGCTTTTTGGTGGATACGTAAGCGATTAAGTGTAGACCGATCAGCCATTCTGGTTGTAGTGATATGAACTGACAATAACCGGGTAAGTGCTTGAGAATCCGTTGTTGTATCAGTGTTTGTTTGCAAACTGAAATAAAATACACACGATCTTTTTTCTCAGACGCCATACGATGATAATCGTAATACAGAGTATCCCAAGGGTGTTGAAATAACGATTCACCAACGTGTTCTAGGTATCTGACAATAGCTCTTTCTGGAATCGGTATTTCCAGCTCAATGATTTGCTGATGGGTATAGTGATGACTAATTGTGATATGGCACAGATACCGTCCTGGTTGTGATGGATCCAGTGATAGAGCCTCAGACAACGATTGACTTGCTGAGTCGAGTGGTAATGCATGGTATTCATGATGAGTAACGGTCCCTCGAGGCGACTGCTGAATTTTTTTCGCATAGAGACACTCAGGTGTGAGGTATAGACCAATCGTTATTTCAGATTTGTGAAACATATATATCCTCGGTTGATTGTGTGCTGTTACTATAAATTGTTCAAAAACTGTCGCAATACGGGTGTTTTACTCTGGGAGTCAACCTGCTCACTATGCGCATAAAAGGGTAATTGGCTTGCAACCTAGTGCTCTAAAAAATATACTGTGCTTACTTTTTAATCTAATTGTGGTGGGTTATGGCGCGAATTAAGTATTTTTTAGGGCGTGCGTCTTTGGCTCTCATTAGCGTTGGGATCACTCTTGGTGTTTTATGTTTGATGGTTTTAATTTATTTAGAATCACAATTACCATCGGTGTCTGAGTTGCGTGACATGCACATGCAGGTACCGACCCGCATTTATGACAAAGAACATCAGTTGATTGCTCAATACGGTTATAAACGACGTATTCCTGTTGAAATCGACCAAATCCCACAAGATTTAATCCATGCTGTATTAGCAACGGAGGATGCACGGTATTACTCTCATCCTGGTGTCGACTTCATTGGTATCGCACGAGCCGCTGTAGCGGTGGTGACCAGTGGTCGAAAGGTTCAAGGAGCGAGCACCATCACTATGCAGGTTGCACGTAATTTTTTTCTCAGTCGAAAAAAAACCTATGGCCGTAAGTTAAATGAGATTCTACTGGCTATTAAGATCGATCATGCCTTGAGTAAAGATAAGGTATTGGAGTTGTATCTCAACAAAATTTATTTTGGTAATCGTGCTTATGGGGTTGCAGCAGCAGCGCAAGTTTACTACGGGAAATCACTCAATCAGCTTACGTTACCACAAATGGCAATGCTAGCCGGCTTACCACAAGCGCCATCTCGGACCAATCCTATATCTAGCCCAAAACCTGCCATGGTGAGACGCAATCATGTGTTACAGCGCATGATGGATGTGGGTTATATTAACCATTCTCAGTATGAGCAGGCGATACAAGCGCCTGTGACGGCCAAGTATCATCGACAGCGTATTGCAATTGATGCAAGGTACTTTTCTGAGTGGGTGCATCAATCATTAATAAAAGAATATGGCGATCATCTGGACGAAATGGGTTTGCAAGTCACCACAACACTAGACAGTCATTTGCAAGTAGCCGCTAATCAGGCACTTCAAGATGGACTGGATGCTTACTCACTGCGACATGGCTATCAAGGGCCCATACGTCACATTACGATGGAGCAGCCAACAGATATCGTCATGAGTCAGGACCATGATCCATCATCGCACGATACACAACTCTCGATGCTCAAAGAGATTCCTGCAGTCAATGATTTAAAACCGGCTTTAGTCACCAACATTGAATCACAATCATCAACGCTGTTATTTGCCGATGATACAACAGCAATTCTGCCCTGGAGTGGTTTATCTTGGGCTGCGCCGGCATTGGAAAAAGGTTTGGTGGGGCACAAACCAAAACAAGCTAGCGATGTATTGAAGGTTGGCGATGTTATTTGGGTGAGGGAAAAAAATAAACATTGGTGGTTGAGTCAAGTGCCAAAAGTCCAGGGAGCCATCGTCTCGATTGATCCTGAGGATGGGGCTGTAAAAGCGATGAGTGGGGGGTATGCTTTTCGCTTGAGTAATTTTAATCGGGTGACTCAAGCACAGCGACAAGCCGGTTCAAATTTTAAGCCTTTTATTTATTCGGCAGCTATCGCCAAGGGCTTTACCTTAGCAAGTATCATTAATGATGCCCCAATTGTTATGAAAGACACCGGCGAAAACGCCTTATGGCGACCGCAAAATGATAACTTAACGTTTAATGGACCAACACGCCTGCGTTCTGGTTTAACGCAATCACGTAATTTAGTCTCCATACGATTACTACAAAGTATTACCATCCCGTATGCGCTGCAGTATTTACATCGTTTTGGTTTTTCGCCTGATTCTCTACCCAATACATTGTCTTTAGCCTTGGGAAGTGCCAGCGAATCACCACTAGATATTGCAACCGGCTACGCTGTATTTGCAAATGGTGGCTACCGTATACATCCCTATGGCATCACTAACATTCACAGTATTTCATCGGACCATCCGGATACGGTGACAACTCCTGCGACTGCATGCACCGCGTGTGTGATCCACAGTGATATTTCGGATGATCAATTACCAGCTCTTTTAGCACCACAGGTCATCACACCACAGAATGCCTATTTGATTACACAAGCGCTGCAGGGGGTTATACAGTCAGGGACTGGACGTCAAGCTAAGGTCTTACACCGTA
>DCQA01000055.1:27048-33763 GCA_002323325.1 Coxiellaceae bacterium UBA1530
TACACAAGCGCTGCAGGGTGTTATACAGTCAGGGACTGGTCGTCAAGCTAAAGTCTTACATCGTAGTGATTTAGCCGGTAAGACTGGGACAACGAATAAGCAAATGGACGCGTGGTTTTCAGGATTTAATAGTCACTTAGTCACGACAGTATGGGTAGGCTTCGATGATTTAACACCGTTACATGAATATGGCTCTAAGGCAGCACTACCGATTTGGATTGATTTTATGCGAGTTGCTCTGGCTAAAACATCGTTAGCGACGCTACCCGAGCCCCCTGGACTATTGCAGGTTCGTATAGACCCCAGTAATGGATTGCTCGCGCATCCTGGACAAAAGCAAGCGATCTTTGAAACATTTCGACAAGCCCATGTGCCAACTCAATTTTCCCCTGATCAGGGCGATGTCCTAATGGCACAGGATCATGGAGCGGAGTCAGCTGATTTACCGTTGTTCTAAAATTAGCTAATTCAATGCAAGGATTTCGAACCCCTGCTGAGCCATGCTGCAATTTATTGGGTACTAAACGGTAGTGACGAGTGATGTAATACGATGCGTAACTCTTCTGAGGATGATTGTTTATAACCAAATGTGTAGTCAACCAGTGTCTTTTGATCTTTGGTATCGGTAAAGGTGTATTGCCCCATGGCAATGATCATTTCATGGTGAGTATAGATTTGATGATTAATAAATACGATGTTTGTCCAGGGTGCGAGGGCAAAGCCTTGATCTTCTTCATACGCTGGATTGTTGCCAACAAAATACGATAAAGCACCTTCAAACGTGTCACGAAAGGGATTGATTGACGCTTTGGTTGGCTTAAACAGAACGATGCCATCTTCATGGTCGTAATTATAGAGAGAGTGAATGACTGTTCTTGCGCTAGTCTGATAATCCTGACCTTTGAGATAAGCTTCACCAATAGCAATCAATCCGTTTGCCCAGGCATTTTGAGCGCGTTCAACCTGTGTCAGGGTGTTTTCGTCAGTCATGGTCTCTCTCTTTGAATCGGTTAAAAACGGCGTTCACTTTAGCATGACTGATTTTACGCACACAATAGGGTTTCTGGTGTTGGGTAATTGTTTTGTATACGATGGTTGTAACGATGTATTCGATGAGGAGCCAGGATGTCGGATCAAACTCCGGTTTTAATTGTTGGCGCGGGTCCAGTTGGTTTAACAGCGGCGGCTTTTCTAACGCACTACGGAATTCCTGTTCGCATTATCGATAAAAAATTAGAGGCCACACAGTGGGTATTAGCGTGCGCTGGCTACCACAGTGTGTTGCGTGATGATTGTCATGTGCCTTATGTCGTGAAGACCTGCAGTTTAAGTTTATTATGATTGATGCACCACTAGAGTGGGACCATTCATTAGACCCGATGGCTATATCGCTTGTGTGACTTATGACGAAGAAAAGATTAGGGCCTATATAGATCAGTTGTGATGCTGTATTTTTTCAATTAAAGTAATTGTCTAGGATTAAATGACACAAGGATTGGTAATGCGAATAGTAAACGTTTTTTTAGGGTTAGCGATCGTCATAAGTAGCATCATGGTGATAGCTCAAGGTGCTGAGTCAGATCAACAGGCGGATAGTTTTTTTTTGATACCCTATAACATCCAATCAGTGGGTGATGCCATGACCGATAAACAGTGTCAGCAGCAGTTAGATCATAAGCTTGAATACCAAATTGTTAATGATAAGCCTGTTTTTAAAGCTAATGATTCATCAATCAAGAGTCAGCAATATCGGCGTTTAACCACTACTTACATCAGCCAGCAACAACGTTTATTTACAGGGGTCTATCAGGTTAAAAAGAAGGATCAAGATAACGCTGTCAAGCAATATGCTGTACAGGTTGCTTTTTTATTAAATACGGATACTCAGAGTATTCGCGGTAGTTGGTATATCCCAGGAGCTTGCAAAGCTAACTTGATTGGACTTCAAGAACACTTAAATGATTGGCATCACGACCCATCATAGTGCAGGTGAAGGTTGTCTCCTAATATTGCTATTCTAAAGCGTGTAGCGGGTTTAAAAAACTTCCACACGCTTTGTCCTTTTTTGATCGCATATGGACTATTTTGTGGGTTAAGTCTCTTTAACGTTTTTTTTCTACAGTCTCTATTTGCAATTGCGGTGATTCTTTTAGAAATACCGGCGGGTGTTTTGTCCGACTGTTATGGGCGAAAACACTGTGTGTGTTATGGTGCTGTCATGGCGATCGTTTCAGCGAGTTTGTTCTTGCTTTGGACGAGTTTTTTTGGGTTTGTTCTAGCAGAGTTAGCGTATGCTATGGCGTTTGTGTTGTTTTCTGGTAGTGATACGGCACTATTATTTGAGTCCAGTGACCGTCAACAGTATTTGCATCATGAGTCACGTGTTCAAGCCTATTCTCGAACTTCGGAAGGATTATCCGGTTTCATAGGTGGTCTAGCCTATACGTTATCCATTGTCTTGCTACCCATACTTGATCTTATCGCAGCTATTTTATTGCTGTATCACACCTTGAGCTTGAAAGAGGTTAGATCATCTTACCCTACTCAGTGGAGTGCTTCGCAGCTGCGACTGGCCTGGTTAGAACAATGGCGATCTTTGAAGCAGCATTTCATGAATCCCGATAACGGCTTTATTCGTCTTGTGATACTTTTTTCTGCTTTTGTCAGTACGATCACCTTGTCGATGTTCTGGTTACTTCAAGTATGGTTTGCTCAGCATCATTTAGCACCTTATTGGATGGGTTGTGTTTGGTTGGTGTATCACAGCTGTTCTGCTTTCGCATCTTTATGGGCTAAGCCTTGCATGGCTCGTTTGTCGGTCGACAAACTATTCATAAGCCTATTTTTAGGTTGTACCTGTGTGGTGATGATTGGTGGGGTGGTGTCATCACAAGGAGTGCTGATCATATTTTTACTATCTGCTTTATTATTTGGATTCAAAATGCCCTTTATCTTTTGTGTGATTAATCAGTCGGTATCACATGATAATAGAGCAGGGTTATTAAGCTTAGATTCTTGTGTGAGCAGAGCGCTCTTTGCTGTGATTTCTTTGGTTATCGGTTACGTTGTTCAGGTGTTTTCTTTTCAGGCTGCATTTTATGTACTGACAGGGTTGCTAGTACCAGGTGTTATTTCACTGTTATTGTTGATAAAAAAACAACAGAGTATTTCGCATACGATGTAATCGCTGCTAATTCACTCGAGGTACCTGAGGCATTAGCACACTTACCCAGCCAGTATTGTTTGGTTCGACCCGATGGGTATATTGGTGGTGTGAGTGATGATGCGGAGAAGATAGGCGCCTATTTAGATCAGTTGGGCATATCGAAAGTTGTTATGGAGGGAGTGCCGTTTTTGGGAGTACTAACCTGATCACGATAGGCTGCAAACATGCCGGAATTAATGGCGGGATTGTGGGCAGGGGCTTCCATACCCACCCCATTTTCGTTGGCTGCAGCTTGCATGCCATTGGCTTTAATGTCTGACTCTAACGTTGCTGGTTTAGCGCGTATTCCTGTGATTGTTAATGTACAGGGACTTTCTTCGTTATTCAGATAAAGCGTGATTGTTTTTTTATCACCTTCAGCTATGAGTTTTGAGAGTGCGAGTTCAATCAGTGTTTTGACAGAGTCGTTGTTGATACAGTTGGGTGTGTTTAAATACAGTGCCCTGTCGAAGTCTTGATTGCTGTAAAGATAAGCGCAGGTTGCAAAAATGTTGGCAGCGATAATGTCCTCGTCTTTAGTGATACCCGAATTTTTGATGGTAGTGATTATAAGGCGAGTTTTTGCATCATATCGAGTAATAGATTCTAACGTACTAGCTTGTTTATCTTTAGCGTCTTTACTAACAGGTAGAGTATGGGTGATCTTAACTGAGTCAAATTCAGTAGCTTCTGCAGAAAAGGTAGAGGTGTCTTTCTGAGTAAATTGAGAGGATGTGATGTTCTGTGCCAAGTCTTTTAGTGTTTGCTGATCGTCAATGTAATTTGGGAAAGCTTTGTAAGCACTCACCATGGTGGTATCTACTGATTCAGTTGCGATCTCGTCATGCTTTGCATCAATGAGCAAAGGTCTTAGCTGACTGTCGATATTTTTGATCTTTTTATCACACGAAATGGCATCATTACCATTGCGTGCGTAGACTTTTGCAATTTCAGGGTTATGTAGATAGCATTTCATCGATTTATTTGTCTGTTCAAGAGCTTCCAATTTCTCCAGAAGTATCTTTTTTTGTCCTTGCAGACGATCAATCTTCGCTTGCCTGTTTTCTTGGCTTATGGTGAGTGTTGGATCAGTCGTGCTTGCCTCATCAGAGCGGGGTTGTAAGGTATGTGTCACCGTATAACTGAGCTCGAACAGTGCTTTTTGAGTTTGTTCCCAGCTAGGTTGTTGGTTTCCAGTGAGATGTTTGAATGGCTCCAGCTGTTTTTTTAAGTGGATGAGTCTTGGATTTGGATTTTCCTGAAGGGCTTGAGACAGTTGTTGGAGTGATTCCAGGTAAGTCCTATTATCTATCGGCTCTGGTAATTTGATGCTAATTGGATGGACTTTCTCGCACAGTGATGTAATTCGCTGTTGCACGCCAATGCCTAAATACCGCTTGGGGAGTGAGGTATTATCGGCGGTGTTCGGTTGTGTGTGTTGTTGTGTGTCTGGACACTTGAAGAGAGGTTTCTGATCAAGTCGTTTGCGTAACGCAGTATCATTAGTAGAGGTCGATAAAGTTGGTTGAGTGTTGAGCATGAGTGCGTCAAGCGCACGCAACACAGCGATACGTTCATCCGTATGGGCTTGCTGATGCTGCTGTGTCCAGCTGGGTGTGGTCGTTGAGTGCTGTTCTGTCATGCAGACAGTTTAAGGGATGAACATTAACACAATATTAATTTGTTTGAAAAAATCATGTTTTTTCACTGAAAAAGATGGGGAATGTCAGTGGCTAATCATATTCAGGTCAAGGTATTGCCTCTTTGGAGGGCATTTATTGGGGTATCTCATTGAATAATATTGAAAAAAAATTTCCTCGAGTATGTCGAAAAAAAACACAATAGTTAAGATTCCCTTAATACCCATCAGTTATAATATCTGGCAGTAATTAATGAGATATGAGTGATAGTACATGGGGCAATATAGAATTTTTGCAGATGCGCAATATCCTTTTGGCAAACAGCCAGGTAGTCGCTTGCAGTTTAGGTCGGCTGCCACCGAGGGTGGCAGTGATAGTTTAATTCTCACTATGCCATCGCCCATTCGTGTAGATTCGTTTAACACAGGATTGTGGAATCTATCTCGTAGTGGAGGTCAACAGTTTCGGCACGCTGAGAATATCTCATTATCGGATGAAAACACTTTTTGGGTCCCAACCAATGCTAGTCCGCCTTATATTGAGTGCCATTTAAAAAAAGAAACATTTGAAGTCGGATCGAACGAAGAAACAAGACTGTACTTTGAGAAGATAGTACCGTCGTCGTCTAAAGAGGTGTCTCAGCGTCTTGCGCTGACACATGATAGTAAAACTCAATTATTTCATATTGGATCAAGTGAAGTATTCTCTGACAGCAAACCGAAAGAATTATGTTTCGATAAACTCAGTGAGCTAGAGCAGGCTAAAGTTAGATGTTTAGAAGATTTCAATAAATACTGGGCTGATAAAATTCAACACTATGATGAAAGCAGTTTTGACACACTGAAAAATAAACTTAAGAATTATTTAGAAGACCTAGGGACTGAATCTCTCAGTGATGAAACTATGGCCTCGTTTGATATCAGTGAAGACTATCGTTGTGAAGGAGGTATGCACCCTTACACAGGGCTACCTATAGGACCTAAAGCTCTAGAGTGTTTATGTGATAGCAATGGCACAGCAAAAGGGATGCGTTTTTCACCCGAAATTCAAGACACGGGTCATCTGCAACTGACTCTTTGTAAAAAAGGAGAGGATTCTTCGTTCACGGAGCATAAAAGCCCTACAGGAATATCGATTCAATTCGAGATAACACCTGATATCCTCACAGCTTCATCTGCAGTTATTAATGCTACTAACACAGGTATTAAGACGAAACTACATCTCGTCAATGGCTCGCATGCGGTTATGTCAGAAGAAAATGGCAACTTTAATGTAGTGGAGCTAATGGCTCAGGGGCAATGGGAAAAAGTTTCTGCAGGAGTCAAAGGCCCAGGTGAGGGTAGTATAACTCAGGATGATCTTAAAACCTTTTGTAATCATGGTCTGCAAGAAAGGCGTGGAAAACCTATACCTAAGTCTTTACATGCGTTAATTCCTACGTCATTGGATGAAAAAAATGATAGCCACGTCCAGTATGTTCATTTTGAGTCAATACACTTAAAATCAATAATGTTAGGTTCTTTAAGCAAATCTGCTGAACAGGACGACATAGTCCCAGTTAAAATAGACCTAGTTGCTTTGCAGAGAGTCTTTAAGGTGATGAAGAATTACAAGGATAATCCTGGGTGCGTTAAACTTAAAGACCTCCATATAAAAGTTAAAAAAATAAAGGATGACTCAGAAGAAGACGCTTTTTTTCGACTTAATAATTCAACGGGCGCTATAGAGTCAGTAAAAGGTGAAAAAAATCTCCCTAAACAATCTATTGACTTATCTTCATTGACTGAGGCGGAATTTAGTGAGTGTTTTGGGGATGCTGGATTGATCCCTATAGATGAGTCCGTTAATTTATCATCATCATCCGAGGATC
>DCQA01000029.1 GCA_002323325.1 Coxiellaceae bacterium UBA1530
GATGCAACACATCAAGCGATATGGGCATACGACCGTCCTCTTAATACAATATTTCTAGGCGGGGGTACACCGAGTTTATTCTCTGTGGACACACTGAATCAGCTATTTGCAAAACTTAAAACACTCTTTGTTTTTGAAAAAAACATTGAAATCACCATGGAATGCAATCCCGGTAGTCTTACGCGTGAATACTTATCGGCTCTATCAGAAACACCCATTAATCGATTGTCGATAGGGGTACAAAGCTTTGACACACAGCAACTCAAGTATTTAGGACGTATTCATAACCCACATCAAGCTCACCAAGCGATTCAAGGCGCTTTGGATGCGGGGTTTAAACGTATCAACATTGACTTAATGCACGGCCTCTCTCATCAAACGCCACAACAAGCCTGCCATGATTTGGAGCAAGCTTTACAATACCCACTGGAACACCTGTCATGGTATCAACTCACCATCGAACCCAACACTTATTTTCATCACCACCCTCCACCACAGCCTGACCACGACATGCTTTTTGAAATCCAACAGCAGGGACAAGCATTACTGCGTCACGAAGGATTTAATTCCTACGAGATTTCTGCCTATGAAAAAAATCACCAAGCTTGCCTACATAACCTAAATTATTGGGAATTTGGTGACTATCTTGGCATCGGTGCGGGAGCACACGGCAAGATCACCCACCCTGCAACACACAGTATTTTCCGTTATTGGAATGTTAAGCACCCAAAGCGATATCTTCAATCACAAGCGCCCTACCAACAATCACTCAAAACTTTACAACCACTGCAACTCCCTGAAGAGTACATGATGAATGCTCTTCGTCTTAAAAAACCATGCTCATTAACAGCCTTCGAACAACGCACAGGACTCTCTCGCAAGAACATTGACAATACCCTCAAACGACTGCGTAAAGATCAGCTCATTAAACCCTGTGAAGACGGCTTTTTACTAACTGACCTAGGTGAGCGATTTACCGACGATGTTGTCATGGCGTTCCTTCAATCCAAAAAAGCTCGCATCGTTGAAAAGAGCTTATTAGAATAAGTTGAAAAGCATTGCTTCAGCAAAAAAATCTTCATTCAAAGGACGAAATTAATTCCGACAGATCATGAAAAATCATCACAAACACGTTCATCAAATAACAACACATTATTCGATGAACTATTTCGATGGTTTCATCTTACTTTATACTCATTGTAAAACCATCAGTATCGCAGCTCGCAGTCACGGTTAATCTTTCTCCCTCTGGTAATAGCGCAACTCCACCAACAGGCCCATATGCAGCTCCTGTATATTCACCCGTTTCATAGTAACCTGATTTCTTCGCCATGCAATTTACAGTAGCAACAGCCATTTTTTTACCATCGACTGTAAATGATCGATTTAAATCATATTGTAAGATTGAACTTCCAGTTCCCCCGCTAACTAATGATGTGTGGATACTGGATGGATTACACACACTGGTAACGTAACCAGGATCACTGTAATTATTTGCAAACTTGAAGGGTAACTTTGGAGGAAATACCGTTGCAGAAACTTGTAAAGGGTGATCAGACGATGTGATTTTTTCCGATTTGTGATCACTATTTTTGTCACTAATCTTTCTGTAGAAAGTAGGAAGACTATCATTCACCTCATCGTAAACACGCATTTCTAGCATTGTTGGACTGCACCATGTGACGACTGTTTGTAGCTTCGAACGATCAATTTGTACTGTACCCTGTTGGTGAGGACCATTAGCAAGAAAGGCTGATTCGTCAAAGTCACTTAACGACTTCTCCGTCGAGGATGAGAATGCCACCTGTGAATAGAAAACAGACATCGAAATAATAAGTATTTGGCTATAGCTTCCCATAGATTTCTCCATTTGTTTTGAATTACGATAATTAAAATAATAGACATTATGTTAGCTATCTTCAAAAAAAATACTTAACCTATTGTTCCAGTGGTCTTTTTTTAGATACAACAATCTTGCCATCGCGTGTTATTAGCCTAAATAATTGATCTCTGGAAAGCCATTTTCTCATCAGCTAGGAACTGCTATCAGTCATCATCCGTGACCAACCCAACACACTCAACAATCAACCAAAACATTCAATGAGCAAAAATACAATGTCAACAAAACATCAGACACAGACACGTTATTGCACTTGCCTTGAACCCAAACATCGGCGTAAAATCCGCGACATGAAAACATCTAACCCAACCATCACAACACAGGGCATCATTGCCTATGTACTAGCCACTCTGTTTCTATTGTATGAAATGGCTATCCAATCATCGCCCAGCATTATGGCCGCCCCCATTATGCAAGAGCTGCATTTGAATGCAGCCATTTTTGGCACAGCCATGGGGGTGTACTTTTATAGTTATACCCTGATGCAAATACCAGCCGGCTTGTTATTCGACCGAGTATCGATTCGCTTGTTACTCATGCTTGCTATTGGCTTGTGCATATCAGGCAACCTTCTATTCGCCACCACACATGAAGCACTCTGGCTAGGCGTTGCTCGCGTTATTATCGGAATGGGTTCAGCTTTTTCCTTCATTGCCGTACTCGTCATTGCTGATCACTGGTTCCCTAGTCGACGCTTTGCACTGCTCGTCGGTATCGCCCAGTTAGTAGCGGCCATTGGTGCCATGAGTGGAGAGTTACCGTTATCATTCCTACTCAATCATGCCGGTTGGCGTCATGCTTGTACGATATTAGCAGGCATTGGTGTTCTACTTGCCCTGAGTGTATTGTTAGCGATTCGCGATCAGCGCTCTAAAATACCAGTTACAGCACAAGCACAAGTAAGCACGTCGTTATTAACGATCATACGCAACCCACAGACCTTATGGGTAGGCTTTTATGCCTTTACCTCCTGGGCACCCATCGCCTTATTTGCTGAACTCTGGGGCGTACCTTACTTGATGGATCGCTTTCATGTCAGCAACGTTATCGCTTCAACATGTACCGCAATGATCTGGTTAGCTCTAGCACTAGCGAGCCCTTATCTAGGTTGGTACTCTAATCGCATTGGCAAACGCTGTTCCTTGTTGCAATGGAACTCTATTATTGGCCTGATATGCAGCACACTGATTTTATTTATCACGCCTCAATCACTCATCATCAACGCTGTTTTATTGTTGGGCATTGGTGTTGCTGGAGCAGGTCAAATACTTACTTTTGCGATTGTTAAAGACATTAATGATCCGCAACATCTTGCAACTGCAATTGGCTTCAATAACATGGCCGTTGTTGTCGGCGGTGCTATTTTCCAACCCTTAGTAGGCCTGCTTCTACAATGGCATGCCACACATCACAGTGCTGGGATAACATCAATTTATAACCTCGAAGATTACACATTTGCACTGACCGCCATTCCTTTTTGCTACATTGGTGGATGGTTAGTCAGTCGCTATAAAATTCAAGAAACAGACTGCATTTAGATAAGCTTATTCGTAACAAGGACTTACTATGACTATTACTGGCGTTCACACAGATTATGCAGCACAACCGATTGGTCCTTATCAGCAAGCTTGTGGCTTTGAAAAAATACTATGGACTTCAGGTCAAATTGGCTTACATCCCAAAACAGGAACACTAATAGAAGACCCTCAAGCACAAATTCAACAAGCACTGGATAATTGCGAGGCCATTCTTCAAGCTGGCAACAGTGACTGGCAACACGTCATCAAAGCGACACTCTTTACCACAGACATGACCCTCATGCCCATCATCAACGACCTTTACACGACACACCTTGGCAGCCATCGACCTGCGAGGAGCTGCGTTGAGGTTAGCCAACTACCCAAAGGCGCCTGCTTTGAAATTGAATTAGTGGCGTTAAAAACATAGTCATTGATTCATAAGAAACAATCCACCGACTAATCGATTGAGAAAAAATAAGCTCAAGACCAATCTGATTATTCGCAAATATGCGGCTATCGCATAATCCTTTTTTCCATCGCAGAGGAGTGATAAGAGAGCAATCCGACTTATTGAGTTTACCTTAATAGGTGGTTGATTAATGAGACATGTTGAAAACTCTCGCAACTACCCACGTTTGATAATAATACGCATCAGGTTACTTGGCATGCTCATCAGCAACCGCATATACCCCTGGAGCGTTACGCAGGTAACCTTTATAGTCCATCCCGTAACCAAACACGTAGCGATCTTCAACTGACATACCACAGAAATCAGCACGTGCTAATCCCTCAGGAAGACGAGTGCCCTCTTTTTCAACGAGCACCGCAGTATAGATTGAGCCTGCGTTCTCTGCCTCGCAATACTTAACGATACCGTCTAGTGTCACCCCACCATCAAGAATATCGTCGACAATAATCACCGTTCTACCTTTGAATGAGGTACTGGGGAGAGCTTTCCAGGTCAATTCATGACCTACCGTGGTGTTGCGGTAACGCGTTGCGTGGATGTAGTCAACCTCTAAAGGGAAATCCATGCGCGGCAATAGATTACCTAAAGCCACCATTCCACCAACAACCACACATAGGAAAATAGGATTACTGTTACCTAATTGATAACTAATTTCAGTGGATAAACGATCCAATGCCGCATCAACCTCGGCCTTTGAGTACAAACAAGTGGATTGTGAGAATACATGGCGAATATGCTCCGGCAACATGGTTGGAATAGCTTCAACACGTTCAGCCAATGGGAGTTGTTCAATCGTTGTATGATTATCAGTTGTCATGATTTTTTCCTATAGTGTGTGTTAAAACAGGTTCTGGGACATGCAGTGTAGTTGTTGGAAAAGCGCACTCTGCCCCGTGCTCAGCTATGATGGCCATGGCCTTAAGAAAAACATCTTGCTGGACTCGTTGAAAGGTTACCCAATCAGTTGTTTTTGTAAACGTATAAATGAAGAAATTCAAGGATGAAGCACCAAATTCAAAAAAATTCACCATCAGAGTCTGGTTAGTGTCTAACTCGTTATGGGCACGCAACATGGCTTCAATTGATTCCAAGATACCGGCCACTTTATTAGCATCATCATAGCGCAAGCCTATTGTGGCTTTAATTCTTCGATGAGTCATACGAGATGGGTTTTCAAGAGAGACCGTTGAAAACAGTGAATTAGGAACGTATAGCGGACGGCTGTCGAATTTTCTGATGCGTGTCAAGCGCCACCCGATATGATCGACCGTTCCTTCAATCTCGCGGTCAGGAGAAGACACCCAGTCGCCCACTGAAAATGGCTTATCTAAAAAGATCATCATACCGCCAAAGAAATTAGCTAAGGTGTCTTTTGCAGCGAAACTCAATGCCAAAGCACCAAAACCACCAAAAGCTAATAGTGATGTAATGGGCAATCCAAAGATTTGTAACACCAGTAGAAAAATCAAGACCACAAAAATGACACGACTTATTTGCGAAATCGCACGTACACTGGTGCGATCACGTTTACGAGTGATATCGATACGGATTGTTAATAAATATTCCTCCACCCGAGAAATATATCTCATCACAAACCACAGCAATGCAAGAATAACACCTAACTCCTTAAGCAAGGTTAGTCCATGACCAAGCATCTGTAATTCTTCAAACCTACCAATGGTTATTTGACACCCGATAACAAAAAAGAGAAAGAACACCAATGATCGAGCGGGCAAGTAGAATGCCTCTATGAGCGTAGCGTCCCATGAGTTCGAGGTTTTCTCCAAACGAGGTAATAAATAATTTCTCGACCGAGAAATGAACAACCACAAGATAATTGAGCATAGTAGTAACACGCTCATACTCACGAGCCATTCTCGACTCAATAGAAAATCAGGAATGGCATTCATACGTCCTCTCCTCTATGTAAACCGTATTCATTGACTTTCTCAGAAGCTGCTGACAGATAAGCTACCGTCTGCTTTTTCTCAACTTTAAGCAACCCTAAACGCTGACATTGCTCACTACTCAACTCATCAATGCGACAGATACTACTTAAGGGTAGGTAGGTACGCTTAACACCCTCAAAAGTATCACGTAAAAGCTCTTCTTGTGTGTTAACGATGGACGTGCCGGTAGAAAATAACAATTCCTCAACCTCAACAAAACCTATCAATGATTCTTCTGAAATATATTTCGCGAATAATTCTTGTGCTTTACCTTCATAAGAAAAAATGATTCGATAAATGATCGAAGATTGACTCATAACTACTGTTCTCTAACGTTGAATTGATTCCAAAAAAGCTAACTCATCAGATGTGGATGGCCGCCCTAATATTGGATTTCTCTGCGGGAATCGACCGTAGCGCGCGATGATACCATGATGGTGATATGCAAATTTTAGAAAACTGCCATAGATCACATGAGTTTCATCAAAAGCTAATGAATCAACCAAAGCATATGCCCTCAAAGACTGTTCTTGGTAACATAACTCTTCTGAATGCAGCAAGGGAAAATAATAAAAAACTCGTTCGATAAGACTCAACTCGTGATCACAAAAACGATCTAAACCGTCGAGTACGATTCTTAGCGCTTTTGCATCGTATTCAAATGCCTCAGCGGTACCGCGAAACATATGTCTAGCAAATTGATCATACAGCAATACAAGAGCAAGTTGGCCGCGAGGATTTAAACACCATTCGTCATAATAACCGGCACGAGCAGATTCAATATCCGACATAAACTCAGATCGCATCATTTGAGCAACATCAGGATCGTCACCAAACCATATCCGCGACCGATTCTCACTTGGAGTTACTGTTTGTTCGACTCGTCCAAACCAAAACGTCAAAATTTCATCGTAACGCTGCATCTTGTTCTCACTATTCAATTGATGAACGCATCATAGCACAGCCAAAAGGCCATCAATAGTGTTCATAAAATATCCTCTATACTTTTGACGAGAATGTATCATGCCCCCTTAAAAAGCACCAGAAAACCTCCCCTCACTATTTCAAATTGTTAAAAAAATCATCGAATAAGGCATTATCCCAACCTGGTGCCTGCTCATTATTAACAGTTAAGTAAACAGCATCAGGCCATGATCTTAGCCAAGTAATTTGACGTTTTGCTAATTGACGAGTCGCGATCACCCCTTTGTCTCTCAATGTAGCCTCGCTGTAGTGACCGTCACAATATCCCCAAACTTGGCGATAACCCACGCAACGCATTGAGGGTAAATCAGCATGCATTTCTGGTTGATGATAAAACGCCTGAACTTCTTCAATCAATCCCTGCCTCAACATCAAATCAAAACGCTGTTCAATTCTTTGATGAAGCCACGCACGGTCATCGGGCCACATAACCGCGTTTACAAACTGATAAGGAAAAGCCGGTGCTTGATCTCTGGCTAACCAGTCAGTCATTGATTGACCAGACGAATAATAAATTTCTAAAGCGCGCTGAACACGCTGACTATCGTTAGGGTGAATTCTCTCTGCGGCAATAGGATCATAGACGGCAAGTTGTTGATGAAGCGCTGGTGCGCCCTCAACCAACATTCGCCGTTCAAGGTCTTGGCGAATACCGAGGTCTGATTGTGGTAACTTGGCCAATCCTTGCTGCAAACGATGAAAATATTGCATGGTTCCACCCACTAAAAGTGGAACATCACCTGCAGCAAAGATATCTTCGATAGCACTGATCACATCGGTATAAAAACGCCCAACAGAGTAAGCCTCAGTAGGTTCACAGAGATCGATCAAACGATGAGGGAATTGCATTAATTCTTTACGAGATGGCTTTGCGCTGCCAATATCCATGCCACGGTATACCATAGCTGAATCGACACTGACAATCTGGCAAGGATAATGAGCAGCCAAATCGCATGCTAATTGAGTCTTACCGGACGCAGTTGGGCCCATGAGACACAAGATTTGAGAGAGTGACTTCATAGATAAACCGAAATAAACATCATAACATATTGATAACAATGGATTATACTTTCCGGACTGCAGTAAGTTTCGAGCGTCATAAGTACTATACCTTGCTTAAAAGTGGCGCTATAATAGCGCACTTATTAACCTCAGGCCATCCACCATGCCCCTATTTGAACTCAAAACTCTAATGGCATTGATCATTTTGCTACTGACACTGGTCTCTGGCTATTTACCATTCCACCGTCGCGCCAAAGACGGCCAACCAACTAAAGACTTTCCATACGGTGAGGCACTCGCTTGCGGCGTCTTCTTGGGAGCCGGCTTGATACACATGCTGGGTGCTGCGAATACCGGATTCACGAATGCCGGCATTGACTATCCCATGGCTTTTGTCCTGAGTGGCTGTATGTTTCTGGTGCTTTTATTGCTTGAGCATATCGGAACTGAACTCAAGCATCACGCCAATCATTCCAACAACTCAATTGCCATCTTGTCGGTCATCATGCTTGCCATACACTCTTTACTTGAAGGGACGGCCGTCGGTATCGGCAGCGATCTAGCGGAGACAGTCATCCTTTTTGTCGCGATCATTGCACACAAGTGGGCCGCAAGTTTTGCTTTATCATTGCAAATCAACAAAAGCACACTGTCCTTACTCACCAAAACGTTACTTTTCTTACTCTTTGCGATCATGACGCCCCTAGGTGTGTTCTTTGGTCTTTTAGTGCATCATTTCACCCACAACAACATAGCGCTACCGATATTTAATGCACTGGCTGCTGGGACTTTTCTCTACATCGGTACTCTCCATGGCTTAAGCCGAGCAGTACTTGTTGATCGCTGCTGTAATCTTAGAGAATTTTCGATGGTCATCGTTGGCTTTACGCTGATGGCCATTGTTGCAATTTGGGCGTAAATAATGGCCCAACGCTATCTTTCTCGTTTGCTATTACTTCTAACAATGACGCTCTATGGTATGGATAACATAGCTAAACCTATTCCCATACAGCACCAAGCTTTTGTCGCGCAACTAGACTTACTCATCACGGAAGCTAATCATGATATCCAACGCGAGCGCACCAAGTTATTACGGTGTCAACAAAAGAGACATCTCAGCCACTCAGACAATAAATATCTAAAAACTCTCGCTACGCAATACAGACTCAGTGCATTTGATCCATCCAAGGACGATGACTGGACGAAATTACTCAAGCGTGTTGATACCATTCCCAACTCCCTAGCACTTGCTCAAGCTATTAACGAATCGGCCTGGGGAACTTCACGCTTCGCACAACAAGGACACAACCTCTACGGCACATGGTGTTACCGCAAGGGGTGTGGCATCGTCCCGTTACATGCAAGCAATCAACGTTACTTCGAAGTAAAAGCTTACCCCCAATTTAAAGACTCAGTTGAAGACTACCTTCTTAACCTAAACAGCCATAGTCAGTATAAAGCATTACGTGAGACACGCTATCAACTTCACCAGGAGAAAAGGCTGATCAGTGGTCAAGTGCTTGCAGGACACTTAGCAAGCTATTCGGCAATGGGACAGCAGTACATCGATGCCATCCGGTCACTCATCGCGATGTATCAACTCGAAGTATTACCTCAAACCAATACATAACCCTTGCAGTAGAGAATCATCACCGATACTCTATTTTCTTTTTTATGGATAAGGAATTCTTAACATGCAACAGTCTAAACACACCTTTATAGCCGCTATTTTATGTGTCGCCACGAGCACTTGCTTTGCTGGCGGAGATGAATACATGGCCGAGTCAAACAGCTTTGCCCGCCACGCGTACCTCGAAGTCATGGGAGGCTATGCCGATACAGCGTGGGAAAACACCACAGGCACTCAACTGAGTAGCACAATGACCCTTGACTATACAAAAAATGATAACGGTGGCTTAGTCTGGGGTGGAGGCATTGGTTATCAATGGGCACCTTGGGTAGCCGCTGAGCTGGGAGCATTCATGCTACCTACTACTGAGGCTTCTATTCAATTCAACGGTAACACCGTTGCTTCTGGTGATATAAAAGGCTCCATTATTTATCTTGCTGGCAAGTTATCACATCCCGTTAAAGAACATATCAGCTTATTCACAAAAGCTGGAGTGAATTACCAAGACACAAATGCCGATGATGCATTCAAATCAGGATCTAATGGCATTAATTCTAATACTTATTTCGGACCATTTTTTGGTGTCGGTATGAGCTATTCATTGAAATCAAACTTCTATGCAAAACTTGAATATGACCGCGCATCCGGTCAAGCCAATCATAGTGATGACGAATATGCACCTAACCCGAATATTTTTGTTGCAGGGCTAGGCTACACTTTCGGTTAAGATCACTCATATACAATACAAGGCGAAGCAATGAGCTTCGCCTTTTTTTATTCACATCGGCTTCAAATCCCACTGATGGGAGACACGATAACGAGCACCCGTTGTTGATCTTGTAGATTCATATAAACACACTGATGAACATGCCACTACTGCTTTATCTAATAATATCTCCTGAAATCCCTCATAATCCTTTTGATACAAACGCGCCAAGGTGACGTGTGGATGATAAAGACGGTCCTCAACCGTTAATGAAACCTGTTTTAAAACAACCGCTACCTCTTTATATAATTCAGTCAGATCATCACAAGACTCAATCAAGGTGGCCAGTACTTTTGGTTTACTTGCTGGGAATTGTGAAAGTGTATGGGATTTTAATTGTAGAGTGTGTATATTCGTCTTTTCAAAAAAAACAGTTAGATTAGCTATTAAGCTTTCAACCTCTGGTAATTTCAACTGTCCTAAAAAATGCAAAGTAATGTGTCCATCACACCTATGGGTCCAACGCTTAACCGAAGACTCTTCTAAAGTGCGCTTTATGGACTCTTGCCAGACAGTCAATTGCCCTTCCTTTATCGGTAAGCCAATAAAATACCTTCGTGTATGAATAGACATCAGACTTTATCCTTATTCATGATGACATCAATTTACCTGTATTATTGTAGTTAAAAACGCATCTATTGACACCTTATTAGCGCAATGAAATGATAAGGCATGATTACGCAACCTTATACCATTGTCATTATACTAACGTTCACCATGGCATTATTCATCTGGGGTCGTTGGCGCTACGATGTGGTTGCCTTGATGGCCTTAACCAGTGCCGTTGCCTGTCGAGCAGTTCCATTTCATTCAGTCTATGATGGCCTTAGCAATCCAGCAGTGATCACTGTAGCCTGTGTCATGATCTTATCCAGTATCGTTAACCAATCTCCTCTGATACAAATTCCACTGAGAGGAATTAGTCAGCTAACTCAACATCGAACACTCTACATACTTTCTCTGACTGCATTCACAGCTTTCCTATCGAGCTTTATGAATAACATTGGTGCTCTAGCTATCATGATGCCAATCGCCGTTCAATCAGCGCGATCTGCTAACATTTCGCCATCCACCGTTTTAATGCCGATCGCACTGGGCTCGGCTTTGGGTGGACTAAACACCATGATAGGCACCCCACCTAATTTACTGATTTCCAATTTTAAAGAGCAGGCTACAGGACATGCCTTTGGAATGTTTTCATTTGGTAAAGTCGGCTTAGCCATTACGATGATTGGTGTTCTCTATGTTGGATTGGTTGGCTGGAGACTCATCCCTAAAAATCGCAAACAAGCACACAACACTGATTCACTCTTTGAGATTACTGATTATATTACTGAAGCTCGTGTAACCGATAATTCTCCACTGGTTGGAAAGGTCATCAATCGAAAACAACTAAAGGAATGGGGTGACTTTTCAATCATTGGAGTCGTTAGAGATGATCAAAAACGTATGTCACTAAATCATGAAATCGTTATAGAGATCGGTGACATCTTAATCATGGAGGCTGACGCTGCGACACTTAACCACCTGATAGACTCATTGAAATTAGAGTGGATACAAGACAGAGCAATATCCACTGACATACTTAAAACTGACGATATATCATTAATTGAAGCGGTGATCACTGAATCGTCCCGTATTGAAGGGCGTCAGTTGAATGAACTTAATCTACGTTCACGATTTCATGCCAATATCATTGCGATATCTCGACAAGGTCGCTTCTTAAAAACACGCTTGGCCTCTTTAGTTTGTCGCGCTGGTGATGTACTACTCATACAGGGATCTGAAACTGATTTACAACAAATGATTTATCGCCTTAAGTTACTGCCACTAGAACAGCGAAAATTGACATTTATTGCGAATAAAAAAATTAACTTAGGTATTTTATTTTTCATATTGGCAATCATCATGACGACAACCCAATTATTGCCTATTCAAATTGCTTTTGGTGGAGCTGTTTTCCTGTGTATGGTCTTTCACGTTATTCCTGTACGACACTATTATGAAAATATTAATTGGCCTGTAATCATCTTACTAGCAGCAATGATTCCACTAGGAGAAGCATTGCAAACTACTGGAGGAACTACCCTCATTACACATACGATCTTACACAGCACTCAACCCTCCTCACCTATAATAACCATTGCACTTTTGATGATAGTAACCATGACACTCTCAGACTTCATCAATAATGCCGCGACCACTATCGTCATGGCACCTATCGCGATTAGTCTCGCACAGTCATTACATTACCATTCCGATCCTTTTTTGATGGCCGTAGCCATTAGTGCCTCATGTTCGTTTTTAACGCCTGTTGGACACCAAAATAATACGATCATTATGGGTCCGGGTGGTTATCGTTTTTCTGATTATATTCGTGTGGGTTTCTTTCTTCAGTTACTGATATTACTCATCAGTGTGCCAATGATATTGTGGGTATGGCCTGTCAATTAATCGCTGTCACGTAATATTAACTGGCATTATAAAGAAAAGACTGAATTCGACTCGCAACCTGCTCAACAAAAGGTGATCGCATCAAGGTTAAGTGATCTGTTGCAATGTCTTGGATCGTTAAATCACCTAATATACCAGACCAGCCATTCGATGGGCTATCGAATAAACGTCTATATACACCTAGTGCATTATTCAAAACCAACGAATCTGTCATACCTAAATCAGTTGCTCGAATTAATAATACGGGTACATCATATAATCGACGAGACTGATAGATTTTCGACATATCACGCTCAATCTGATTTAAAGCAAGCAACTTTTCCATTGATATAGAATCACCAATCTCGATTAATTTCTCAAAAACAGCCTGCATGGCATTATCGTCCCATACGTAACTCAACATATGATGTTGCTTTAATGTTAAATGATACGAATCAATTAAAACAATCCCTGAAATACTCTCACCCATAGCCTGCAGTTGATGCGCAACTTCCACAGCGATCACACCACCCAAAGACCATCCCAACAAAATATAAGGCCCATATGGCTGAAGAGTACGTATAGACTGCAGATAATGCTTAGCGAGTAGAGGGATTGATGTTTTTGGGTTATCTAAATGATATAAATTATAAGAATCAATAATATAACTTGACTGATGACCAGCGAAACAACGTGCCAACCGTTGGCACCAGGTTAAGGCACCACCAATTCCAGGGTGGATCATACAATAGGATATCTTCGTCTTAAATAGGTTGACTCCCATAATGGGTGCGTCGTGTACCTTCATGGCTTTCTCTAAAAGAGTAGACGAAGACTCTACCCTCTTAACAGCTAAATCAGGAACCAACAATTGCTCAATGGTAGGATGTGTGAAGAGTTTTTGAGGCGTAATATTCAACCCTTTAGATGACGCCAGCTCAACAAGTTGAATAGCTTTTAATGAATTTCCTCCGAGACTAAAAAAATTCTCATTGACCCCAACCTGATTATTCCCTAAGACCTGACACCATAGTTGAGCCCATTGAATTTCATCAGCTGTTCTTGGCAACTGTGAAACATCTCTTCTCATATCCGATAAGGCATGTAATGCTTGACGATCGACCTTACCAATCGAGTTAACCGGTATCTCATCACACAGAATCACCCGAGAGGGAAGCATATAGGCTGGCAATATTGCTTGTAACCCAGCGTAGCAGCATGCCTGACTAAAGTTATTGTTTAATCCATCTACAGTGATATAGGCTACCAGAATGGCCTCACTATCTGGTGAAAGCTGAGATAGTACAACTGCCTGAGAAACTCCATCTTGTTGACATAATACATGCTCTATCTCACCACACTCAACTCGGTATCCACGTATCTTCACCTGATGATCTATACGACCAATATATTCTATACTCCCGTCAGACAACCAACGTACAAAGTCGCCCGTTTGATAAAGACGAGAATGATAATTTTCATCCCGCGCTGGTTCGTAAAAAGGGTTTGTGATAAATACCTGTTGAGTGAGCTGAGAGTTATCATCATAACCTCGAGCGAGACCAACACCACTAATGTACAATTGACCAATAACACCAATAGGACAAAGCTGAAACTGATGATTCAAAATATATAACTTAACATTATCAATCGGGAACCCAATTGGAACACCTGATCCGATATAACAGCTCTCATTTCCATAATGGTAATAACTAACCTCTATACAGGCCTCTGTTGGACCATACAAATTATACAATGATACATCCAATAATTGAGAGAGACGATGCGCCAATGAAACAGACAATAACTCACCACTGACAAATAAATGATCCAGCGATAACCCGATTCTTTCTGACCTGTGCTTGTCTGCAATGGATTCAAGAAAAAAATTGAGCATGGAGGGCACAAAATGAACTTTCGTGATCTGAAAATGCTTGATTACATCAAAAATGTAATTCTGATCACGATGACCACTAGGCTCAGCCAAGACTAATTGAGCACCATTGAGCAATGGCCAAAAAAACTCCCACACAGAGACATCAAAAATATAGTTGGTTTTTTGTAAAATACGATCATGAGGCTGCAATGGGAATGTTTTTTGCATCCATTGCAAGCGATTGACGACACTGCCATGCTCTATCATAACACCCTTAGGTGAGCCTGTAGTGCCAGAAGTGAACATAATATACGCCAGGGAAGTTGATGCTACACTTTGGGAATTGAACACTAAATCAGTATTATTATCGACCACCTTATCAACCAAGAATAGGGGAATCGCATTCGCACCCAGTCCTTTCATCATAACGCCTAGCGAGACATCAAACGATGTATGAGTTAACAATAGCGATGCTTGCGTTTTTGCAATGATATATTGCATGCGATGATGTGGCACTTCAGGGTCTATAGGTACATATGCAGAGCCGGTCTTGAGGACAGCCAACAGAGTAATGACCATATCAAAACTTCGCTCAAAGCACAGTGCAATACGTTTAATCGTACTCACTCCCCTTGGCACCCGATCATTGAGCTCCCCTAGAATCCGCTGCGCAAGTTGATTTGCTCGATGGTCTAGCTCTTCATAAGTCATCGTCTGATCATTGAACAATAAAGCGACCTTCGTCGGTGTTTTTAATACTTGCTTCTCAAATAGCTTATGAATACCTACATGAGGAAAATCCACAGCAGTATTGTTCCAGTGCTGAGTGATTAGTTTATATTGTTTGTAAGAAATAATCGGTAAATTTAACACTGGGGCATTGGGGTCTTGGATAACCGCTTTGAGCAACCTCACATAACTCGACTGAATACAATGAACAATATCAACACTGATTTTTGAAGCATCGTAGCCAAATTGAAAATACAATTCACCGTGATGCTCCACATAAAAAAGGATAATGACATTATTCGTTAGGGTCATTCTATTATCTATGATGTGGCTATCAACACTGTCGAGATACAAAGGCTGTCGATGATTAGCCAAGGCTTGCGAAAAGCCAAAATTAGTCATTTGCATACCTGTCTTATCTAATAGCTCTCCTATAGGGAGGTTTTGAGCAGAACAGGACCGCATATCTGATATATAGCTCATTGATGTATGATAAAGCTCATCGAAATTTTCGTTATGTGAAAAATCAACTGGCATGAGTAATGTATTAACTTGACATCCCAATGATAGATCTGAATGACCAACACCATAAGGATAGGCTATCACACACGACGTCTGATTTACGTAACGTGCTATCAACACACCCCAAACTAACAACAACACATTAAAAGTTGAAGAATATCGTTGAGAACCGGCACCATCAGCTAAAACTTTTGCGCTCAAAGAAAAATGACAGCCCTCTTGATAGTCAACATCATCATCAACTATAGAGGTCATACTCAAGTCATGAAAATAACATTGATCTTGTTGCGATGAGAAATATTGTTTTAGAAAATTTTTCACTAAAGTATAATCGAGCGTATCAACCTTGTGCTGACAAGTCTGATTGGCTTGCACAACACACTGGTACTGCTTCTTCAAATCTACATTAGGCAATGAATCGTTATAATAACTAGAGCACCGAGCCATCAATTCATCGACCGCCCTACCATCAATCACTGCATGATGAAATACAATGACCAGTCGATAAGATGAATCACTGATCTTCATCAAGCCATAGCGATATAAAGGACCTTGCTCTAAGTTAAATGGCTGCTGAATGAAACCTTCTATTTCATCCAATGTATCGAAGAAACACATGGGAAAAACACACTTATTTGACTCCCAAAATAAATCACCTGATATTGAAACTATATGACTATTTATCAACAGATGATCTTGGATAAAACATTGTAAGCTGTGATCTAGGCGATCAATATCAAGATCACCAGTCAGCTCATGATCGAATAGCATGTGATAATCAGTCCGAAGAGGATCCAACTGATACTCCATCCAGAACACCTTTGAGTAAGGTGACAAGGCAATTCGACTCACTGCATTATCCTTGCAAATATTTTGAGATCTTTTTTAGAGTATCATAAGAACTTAAGCTGATATAGAGATTACACCAGCCGATTTAATCCTGACTAAAGTAACACTTCGTCATGACTAATACTGATTCGGTATAATTTAAAATCTACTGTCTGGTTATAAGTCATTATAAAATAAATGTAGTGAAAGGTATTTATAAGAATTACTGTTATCCATCTCACAGATCACTATGATAAAAAAAATCCATTTGGGACCAAGTCACTGGCGATCAATTTTATAACGGGTATTGACGCTAACACCAGCATGAAGTTTCAGCTTGGTAGTAACTAGACTTATTTCTCATGCATGATTGCCAGAATCTTTACACCTATCTGAGCCATCGAAGCTATCATTGCATTTATACTCAAAAACACCATGGTGAATGTGTTTGTCTTCAACTGAAATGAGATCAGAATAATTGTTCATTTAACTGTAACTTTTTTTATACCGCTAGATGCTAGCCTACCAATTGTCAATATTCTTGCTGAAAATAGCTGAATGAAACACGCTACACCTCGATCAACGCTAAACTTCATGAGTATAACCATGAACGTCTATAGCATTGTGAACTCTTGCATCAGTAAGTTAGCACAAGTTCGTGTGACTCATATCGCCAATACTAGCTTTATGACCGATGCTATGCTTGCTGTTGGAATCAGTGCTTAGTAACCACTAAATAGATTATTTGCTTGTTAAAGTGCCTGGTTTGACAAAAAAATCGTCTCACGAGAAGATATATCTCAGAATGAATGTATTTTTTTTATTGAAAATAAATCGATGATATACGTCAATTCAAGTTAGCTTATTACTTATCACGATGGTATTGAGTGTTTTAACAGATGCCATTGTAGATAAAAAATCAATCAGGATCACAAGGATGAATATGCAAAAAGTCACTCAGCAAATTAATCGTCCATTTTCATCACTACGGCTTGTACTGGAATTGATAATGGTGATCATTTTCAAAGCAACTTGTGTCCTATTGTTATGGACGTGTTTTTTTTCTCACCCTGTAAAGCAGGGTTTAACTCAAGAAACCTACCAAGACCATTTTTTTAGTAAGGCGCATCAAAAACAACCCAGATAGATGATTAAAGCCTAGTCAGAGTGTGACAAATGTGATTCAATCTGGGGCAATTTTTCATTATGGTGATATAACATGAGCGTTTCATACATCCTGACCTTTCAAACAACTGACCAGCCTGGAATCCAGGCCAAAACAGCCACACTCCTAAATCAGTATCAAGCCAATCTGACAGATGTAGCCTCATTCACAGACCCACTTTCCTCTCAATTTTTTTCTCGCATAGCCTTTAGCTGGCCACATAACGAGGAAAAAATCAGTGACTTTATCGCTAATTGGAAAAGACTCGCTGAGGAGCTAGCTCTTAAATGGCAAATTATACCCTCGCAGCACAAACTGCGCACACTCATTGCCGTTAGCAAAGAGGGCCATTGCCTGAATGATCTCCTGTACCGCGCACGCTATCGCCAGTTACCCATTGATGTGGTTGGCGTAGTCTCCAACCACGATAGGTTTAAGCATCTTGTTGAAAGTCAGGACATACCCTTTCATCATCTTCCAATAAATGATCCGGCATCCAAGCATCAACAAGAAGAGGCTATCAACACACTAGCTAAGCAACACGATGTTGAGCTCTTGATTCTAGCACGTTACATGCAAATTTTATCGAGTGATTTTTGTCAACAATGGGAAGGGCGCTGTATCAATATACATCACAGCTTTCTGCCCAGCTTCAAGGGAGCCCACCCCTATCGTCGCGCTTATGAGCGAGGGGTTAAAATGATAGGGGCAACAGCTCATTATGTCACCTCTGACTTAGATGAAGGCCCTATTATTCATCAAGAAACCAATTCAATCTCACATCAACACAGCCCTGACATTTTAAAAAACGAGGGAAGAGACATCGAATCCAATGTGTTAGGTAAAGCTGTTCGCTGGCATGCTGAGAGAAGGATTTTTCTATGTCAGCACAGAACCATTATTTTCAAATAGTCCTAGCTAATACTGAAGCCGATCAACACATGGCTCTCTATGTACATCAGTAGCCTTAAACGAATATTATCTTAGTATCTCAACTTGACTTTTATCGAGGAATTAAGCAGTTTCATTTTTCTTTTTCAAACACGCAAAAAGGTGCGTATCAATTTATTGTGAGGAAATATGAGAATCAATAATAGCATTCGCAATATGATTGGAATCATGCTTTTACTTAGCCTCGCCCGTAGATTACCGCCTCTTTTTAGGATACCGCTTGCATTTCTAAACATTTTTTCAAAAGACTACCCAGATGGGACGATCAGAATCACCACAATCAAAACTGGTTTAAATGACCTATCTTCAGGCGCTATTCACGATAGTCTCACAGCACAACAAATTTGCCCGAATCCTAACGACACACCGTTTGCTGTGGGCTTCCAGGATCTTATACCTCACCCTCTTACAGACACACCCACATTTACCGCTGAGCGCTGCATCCCAGGTACGATTGCCTTTGATGACCATGGCCTCTGGGGTACCGGCATGGGCTGTTCTGCTCAAACAAGCCATGTAAAAAAAATGGAAATATACATGAAACTAGTAGAAAAATTTGAACCAGTTTATGTAACACCACATACATGGACTATTTGCACCTACAAATGCAGAGAGGATATACCCAAATCAAAATACCCATACGCACGTAGTTTTGCACTCTTTCAATCCCCGAACAATCAAAGCATACTCGTTCCAAAAGAATTACGACGGCCACACTCGGGGCAGCTTCCTGCAGATGTCGATACAAGCATTTGTTATCAGCATAATCGCCTACGTGGTTAATTGTATGTTGCAACAACAGCAGCTCATCGATGACTAATCATTGGCCGATTTGACAGCTATACAGCTACACACTATATTTAAATCCCAAATCAATAATACGGACATTTCCCATGAATTCATCACTCTATCTTGATCCCTCGGACCTTGTCGGCATCAGCTTTTGGATCATCTCTGCAGCTATGATTGCAAGCACCTTCTTTTTTTATATGGAGCGTGACAGAGCTGTTGGCCAATGGAAAACATCACTTTCCGTGGCAGCACTGGTTACAGGCATCGCAGCCATTCACTACATGTACATGCGTGGCGTCTGGATTAACACCCAAGCCTCCCCCATTGTTCTTCGATACGTTGACTGGATATTAACTGTCCCACTCCAAATCATTGAGTTCTATCTTATCTTAAGTGCTATTACTCGAGTCAAAGCATCCTTATTTTGGCGACTACTAGTGGCTTCAATTGTCATGCTAGTCTCAGGGTATATCGGCGAGGTCAATGCTACTCAACCATCCATCGTTTGGTATGGTTACGCTATCGGCATGTTAGCGTGGCTGTACATCATTTATGAGATATTCTTTGGCCAAGCTGCCAACCTGAATCAACAATACGGTACACATGCCTCGCGCATGGCATTCAACGCTATGAGATGGATTGTTACCATAGGCTGGGCTATCTATCCTATAGGTTACCTCTATGGCTACGTTGGCACAGGTAACATCAACCTACTCAACATTATTTACAACCTTGCTGACTTTATTAACAAAATAGCGTTTGGATTAGTCATCTGGGCTGCGGCGGTCTCAGAGGAATCCACCAGGCGGAAACTTACCTAGTTTTATGCACGCTTACAGAGGTATAGATTTAGGTCTGCACACCTAGCCGACTTACAATGTTATAGATTTAGCTCCACTCACTTAGCTGATCGCATATCATTGCCAAATCTAGACACGTATTTTTCCATCAGGCAAGTATACCCATACTTGCCTCTCCACATTAGGTCAAAAAACGATTTTGAAATAATGGTCTTAAAGAATATGTATTAACTAAAATATGCATCAGTGCTCTACTTCAATTGAGGTAAGCTCACCTCCATCTCAAGTTCACAATCATTTTTATAAGCGTTAAACCGATTAACATACGTTGGATAGTTTGGTTGATGCATTGAATAGTCAAATAATCGCATTAGGTTGAGCAAACGTGGCTGCTCCCCCTTAAACGCGCGAGCAATAACGTTATGATGATACTCCCTAAACACCAAGTCATATAAATTTTGATAAGCAATGTAAGGATCCTTACTGAGTTTATGTTTTTTCAAAACCTCTAATGCGGAGTGTATAGGATCAGCAGGCTTAGCATCGTTTGAGAAAAATTTTAGTGATGTCCTATCAGGACGAAAGAGTACGTGAATATTATCCATAATTTTGAGTATTTCCATGGTATTGATAATAATTTTCACATGGACATAGAGTGCAGGATACACCTGTCTATGGTCTAACATTGGCCAAACTACACTCTCTCTGAAAGCTAAATCAGCACAAGAAAAATCAAGTCTCTTTTCTACTGAAGTAGTAAACCAGGCATCTTTAAGGTCATCCCCTTTAATAATGCCACCCGCAAAGATATTCAATGCATAGTTATGATGAATTAACATCATGCAAAATTCATCATAAGCGCCTATCATCGTTGTTTTTATATCATCCGAAGATTCAAGATGTCCTAAATCTGATTGATCAAATAGAGTTGATGCTAATAATACCAATAAAAAAGCATTCCTAGTGTCATCTGATAAGTCTAGTTCAGTCTGAATTGTTCTTAATAGCTCTGGGTCAAAATCAAGAACAGCATCATAGAGGATGGTGATAATAACTAGTTTAGGATAAATATTTTCTCGCCAAAATGTCATTATCCATTGTGTTGGCGCCAAACACTCACTACCGTATCGTATTCTTCTACCATAACGCTCTGACGTCATTTTTTTTACTAGCTGCGGGATTGTTTTCACTTTACCTAATTTTAATTGAATACCGTTTTTCATAAGTTCTAAACACACACCAAGAAAAAATACACGAGATTCATACCAGTGAAGATGTGATAAAGCTAGCTGCGTTACCCAGACAGATGACACAGAAATAGAAGAGCTGGGTTCACTAACAGACTGAAGAGACTTTGACTTGGCGAACATAGGAAAAGCACCCATTTAGACATGACAAACCATAACCTAAAAATAGATCGTATTCAAAAAGAGCCTAATTTTCGTGTCCACTTTGCGATACAACATAAAGTAACGCAACAGTTATCATCTATAAGCTTTCTAGCCTACGTTAAAAAGTTATTTGATGGCATCGGTCTTAAAATGAACATTTCAAGTCGCAAGCGGTGGTAACCTAACCTCTTCGCTAATTGAATCGATGGATCGCAGAACATGGGTTACTTTATATCCCAGCATTATTCCAATGGATACAAAATACAAACTCTGTGCGGCCAATCGATTATGTGCATTATATTGTAACGCGGAGGCTAACAAGGAGACTATAATCATACCTTGAATAGCAATGTGGTATTGATCACTCTGTTGGGATCTCGAAAAAACAGCGAATAGTCGATTTGTACAGATCGATAGACCACACCCGGCTATTAATGCGTTTCTTTGATTACGCCATTCTGATCGAAAGTTGCTCGGCATTACTGATTCCTAAAACTATACTTTAAATAATACCGACCAAAAAAAACCTTAAAATGACCTTATTTGCTAAGATATCAGCCAAAAAGGTTATCTAACATCATTAATGCCTGATACGATTCTTAAGTGTGGTTTCATTGTGACTGTGACTCTCTGGGCTGAATATTGTACTCGAAACACACTATCATATGATCACTTTCAGCGATGCTCTCGGTTAGCATGTTTCTAATCCAGTCAATCAGATGGAAGATATTCACGATGACCTAGATATTGCTAGGCAATCCATTTGACTCATCGACACATAAAGAGTGATGACTTAACACATAGGAAGAGTGTAAGCGTCTAAATAATAGGTTAAGGACGATTATACATCAACCGCATGACGCCTTACCATCAAAACAATATGGCTATATGATTCGAGTGGATGTTAAAATTGATTATTCTTCTTAACATAGGGCGTGATGACGATTCTTGCACTCCGGTCGGTGATCAGATCTGCAACATTGGTGGTGTATTTCTTCGGGTGATAGTTTGTCAAGCCAGTTGTCACTCTTACTCTCTGTTTTTCCCTGTAGAGTTATCACTGACAGTCCTAGCGCAATTGCAACTAATGAGGTTAGTATCTGTTTCATGGTTTTTTCTCCTATTTTTACACTACACATTTATATTATAGTAGAAAAAAATTGTTATATTTTTTTAATTAATAAACTCATGATAAAAATCAATTTTTTTGAGTACACGGTGTAACATCCCTCAATGAGAGCTATCGCTGCTATACTGACGAGAATCCTTTTTTAACGATTTGGATTAATCTTCTCCAAACATGACATTAACAGCGCTGTCTTTAAACTGGCGCCCTGCTTCAATAGTGAGCGTCGTAATTTAAATTACGACGCTCACGGAAGAGTTAACAATAGGATTATTGAATCACCGCATAGCATCTCTGTATGGATCTCGTTATAGTGTCTTTGATATGGAATCGCACTAGAAAGACCAATGTTTGAACACTGCTTTACGACTCTAAAAAAAGATCACAGTATACTCACCGTGAACCAACGACTCAGCCTAAGCTTAACTCGTGAATACGCGACGTGGCAGCAACAACAAGGCTATATCACTTGGGCTACTTTATCGGCTCAACCACTCACTAGTTGGATCACACAACTTTGGCATCAACACAACTCAGATCATCGCGTGCTACTCAATAGCGGGCAAGAACGTCAATTATGGCATACCTGTGTTGAGCAAGACGAACGCTTTGCTTTAATTCAAACACAAGCCACTGCACAACAAGCACAGCAAGCCTGGCAAATACTCAATGACTGGCAGCTGACCACCGATGACATTGCTGAATTCGCCAACCACGAAATAGAGACTTTTATTGAATGGGCGCATAACATCGAAGCAGAGTGCCAACAACACGGTTGGGCACGTTCAGTCGATCTTATCCCAGAGCTGATCACGCTGATCGAGCAACAACAGATCACCCTACCCCAACACATCACGCTAATGGGCTTTGATGACTTTTCACCTCGATTACAACAACTCATCGATACTCTTTCTCAATTTACCGAGGTTCATTACGACGACACGCCCAACTTTGCTAATAGCCAGCATCGTATTAGTCTTTCTGATCGACGTCATGAGATAACCACTATGGCACGTTGGGCCAAACAACATTGGCTCAATGATCCCAATCAACGGATTGCATGTATCGTACCCAACTTAACCGAGTTACGTGACACCATTGAACAGATCTTCATCGACACCTTTCATCTTGGTGCTTTGATTGATGAAACGACGCCGCTGCCCTTTAACTGCTCCGCAGGACGACCATTAATTCAATTTTCTCTGATTGACTCAGCACTACAAGGCTTAAAACTGTGCGCCAACCATCACGCTCCGCTGTCTCGATGGGTAAACTGGTTACAGTCACCTTATCATCACCATCATCAACAAGACGCGACCTGTGCTGATGCAGCAGCACTGGCATTACAACAGCTAGGTATGGAGATGCTACATAAAACCACTGTGGCGGGCATACTGACACAACTGCATGCTGTATTTCCTCAATCCACCTGGTTGAGTCGTTGGCAGGCCTTACAACCTGATCTACCACAACATCAATTACCCAGTGAGTGGGCACGATGGATAATCAACTGCTGTCATCAATGGGGTTGGCCTGGCGGTCGGACCATCACATCACTGGAACACCAACTCATACAACGCTTTCAAGGCGTATTACAAGAGCTGGCTAGCCTCGATACGGTTGACCCAAATCTCTCTCTACCACAAGTCATCAACCACCTACAAACCTTACTGCATCAAACACCTTTTCAAACCGAGGGGAGCAATGCGCCGATTCAAATACTCGGTGTCTTGGAAGCGTCAGGATATCAATTCGATCATTTATGGATGATGAATGTGAATGATGAAACCTGGCCTGCTGCTGCACAGGCTAATCCTTTTTTACCCGCCAGCCTTCAAAAGCAGCATCGTATGCCGCATGCCGATGGCGAGCGAGAACGACACTTTGCTGAACAAGTGCAACAACGTCTGTGCAACAGCAGTCCGCAAGTTATCATCAGCCACCATCAAACCGATCAAGAACGACACTTTCAGGCCAGCCCTCTCACACGACACCTCCCCATCATAACGCTCGATCAACTTCACTTAGCCGATACAGCGATTAGTCAAGTCAATCAACCGATAACATTATCAACACTCAGTGACGCACCTGCCCCACCACTGCAATCAGATGAACAACCTCGAGGTGGTACTTGGATATTAAAGCAACAGGCACAATGCCCGTTTAAAGCGTTTGCAAAAGCACGCTTACAGGCACACACGCCGGGCGAATCGCATGTCGGCTTGAGCCCAGCACAAGCAGGCACACTCATGCACGCCACGCTAGAAGCTGTTTGGCAACAAATCCATGATCATGACACACTCGTCACACTGGATAACGACACACTCACCACTCACATCGAACAAGCCTTCAATGCTGCAGTGAATAACACGAATATTGCACAGCGTGTGACAGCCTATTTTTTACCGATAGAAAAAAAACGTGTCTGCTCTCTATTACTTGAATGGTTGAATCTCGAAAAAGAACGGTCGCCTTTTAAGGTATTAGCACAAGAACAAACACACCAGGTAAACTTCGGCTCATTATCCTTCTCAATTAGCATTGATCGTATCGATCAATTAGCCAATGGCGAACACCTGATTATTGACTATAAAACGTTTCAAACAAGCCTAACACCCTGGTTTCAGCCGCGACTCGATGACCCACAACTACCGACCTATTATCTTACCTTGCAAGAAACATTACCCATTGCAGGCGTTGGGTATGCACAAATCAAAGCCAGCCAATTACAATTTAAAGGGATACTACACGATCGTTATGAAAACGATACTGATACCCTATCAGGCTTTACACCGATTACGCAGATTCGACAACACGCCATGAGCTGGACGGCCTGGCATGATCACTGTCACATAGCGGTTGAACAACTGGCTAATGAGTTTTGCCAGGGTGATGCACGTGTTGACCCCATTCACCCCAGTGCTTGTTTAACCTGTGACTTACAACCCCTTTGCCGAGTATTTGAATCATGACCATCCATGACTATGACCAACGACAAGCTGCCCTCAATCCAGAAGCCTCCTTTATTGTGCAAGCACCTGCGGGTTCTGGAAAAACTGAACTATTAACGCAACGTCTACTCGTGTTACTCGCGCATACAGTAGAAACACCAGAAGAAGTGGTAGCACTGACTTTTACTCGAAAAGCTGCACGTGAAATGCGCGATCGAGTTTTAGAAGCGCTGACGTTAGCCACAGAAACACAAGAACCCACCGAACCGCATAAACAACATACGTGGAAACTAGCACGTGCAGTATTAGAAAAAGATCAGCAAGCCGATTGGAATATCCTATCGAATCCCAATCGTCTCAACATTATGACGATCGATAGCCTGACAGCAACTATCAATAAAAAAACACCACTGCTATCTCAAGTAGGCAGCCAACCCCAACTGGTGGATAATGCCACACCGTATTTTGAAAGTGCGGCCATTGGACTGCTTGATACCCTTCAAGACACTGACAGTGCGATCAGTCAAGCACTGCAAACCATACTATTACATTGTGATAATAAAGCGGCTACCGTGATTCAACTGTTTGCACAACTACTTAATAAACGGCAACAATGGCTACCCACTGTCATGCAAAGTCAGCAAGACGATGAGCGTATTCAACATTTAGAACAGACCTTGCAAGCGATGAACCTTGATGCCATGCAACGTGTGCTTGATCACTGTGACCCTAGCCTACTGCACCAACTGATGATTCAATCAGAAACGGCAGCGACTATCCTGGTGAGTGAAAATCCTGAACACGCCATGCGTTATCTAATCGATGATGACCAACCCTTATCAGCTACATTAGAACAGCGCAACAAATGGATTCAACTGGCACACTGTGTGTTAACCAGCCAAGGGCAATGGCGAAAAAGTCTGACTAAACGGCAAGGGTTTACCGCAAAGAGTGAACATAAAGTAGCTATGCAGGCTTTGCTAGATCAGTGTCGCAATAACACAGCCTTAGAATCTGCCTTCCATGATATTCTGCACTGTCCACCTATACATTATAATCGCGAGCAATGTCACATTTTACAGGCACTACTGAACGCCTTACCACACCTAGCAGCACACCTTACCCTAGTCTTTCAACAACACAATGTGATCGACTTTGCAGAGCTAACACTCGCCGCCTTACGCGCTTTGGGCTCACCTGAACAACCGACTGACCTAGCACTCTATCTCGATGATCGCATTACACATCTGTTAGTCGATGAATTTCAAGACACCTCGATTGCTCAATATCACCTATTACAACGACTCACGTTTGATTGGCACACCGGCGATGGACGCACGGTATTTTTTGTCGGCGATCCAATGCAATCAATCTATCGTTTTCGCAATGCCGAAGTAACATTATTTATGCAAGCACAAACACAAGGCTTTGGCTCGGTTGATCTGACACCACTGCAACTCACCATGAACTTTCGCTCAAAACAAGGCGTGGTTGATTGGGTAAACACCACGTTTGCATCCGTCTTTCCAGACACGATTGATTTAGCCTATGGTGGCGTCCCTTTATCACAAGCCATCAGCAAAGATGAGTCTGATGACATTTGCGTCAACACCTATGCTTGCCTCAGTGATGATAGCAACACGCAAGGTGACCACATCGCAAAAACCATCCAAAGCTTACAAAGTAAAGACCCCAATGGCTCTATTGCTATTTTAGTGCGTTCCCGTAATCACCTTCGAGATATTTTGCCTGCACTCTCTCAACACGCTATCGCTATTCATGCGACTGACATTGACCCGTTGAATATTCAAGCTGAAATTGTCGACACATTGACGCTATGTCGTGCTTTACTCTCAACCAATGATCGTATCGCATGGATGGCACTATTACGCTCACCGCTATGTGGCTGTGATTTAAAAGATGTATGGGTGTTAAGTCGCACACAGCCCCATCAAACACTCTGGCAACGCATTCAAGATGACAAAGTGATTAATAACCTCACTGATGCAGGACAAGTTATCGTTCGCCGGATACGACCTATACTCATTGCTGCAAATAATCAAAAAGGACGAGTGCCCTTTCATCACCGACTCAAGTTTACTTGGCTAGCTTTAGGCGGACCTCAATGCTTACAAGATACACACGCTCAATCACACTGTGATACGTTATTCGATCTGATCGCTCATCTCGAACAAGAAGAAAGCACTCTACGCTGGGAGACATTACAAGAGCGAGTTGATTCACTGTTTGCTGAACCACACGCACACGGTGAGCAGGCTGTTAATATCATGACTATCCATAAATCGAAAGGCCTGGAGTTTGATCACGTGATCTTACCTCACCTAGAAAGTGGCTCAGCCAATGCAAGCCCTGAGCTATTAAAATGGCAAGAGCATATTGATCATCACCAACAGACAGGTTTGGTCATGGCGCCGATCAAAGCCAGCACGCAAACCACTGACCCGATTTATGATGCGATTAATCGCTATGAATCAAAAAAAAGCCTCTATGAACGACAACGATTATTGTATGTCGCTGTCACACGCGCTAAAACATCGCTACATATCTTCGCGACTGTTGATGTTAATGATGATGATACTGTTAAATCTCCGAGAAATAATAGTGCGTTACAATTACTGTGGCCCTTATATGAAACAACGTTTGATCAGTCACGATGCACTGCATTCACCGCTCACCATAGCATCGATAAAGAGAGTGATTTATCTCACATAAAATCCTATCGACTACCCACTGATTGGAAACCCCAGAGCAACCATCCATATCACCTAATAGCGCCTAACATCAAGTCATATGCATTACAGGATAAACGACAGCAGGCGCCAATCATGACGCTCGACACCCATCAGTGGCAACGCGCATTGGGTATTACGCTACACGCTGAACTTGAGCGCATTAGCATTCACCAATCTAGCGTGTGCATGACAAACACAAGTACTCGAGTCAAACGATCACTGCAACAGCAAGGTATTGACCCAGCAGCAGTGATCGATGTAACAGAGAGGATCCTGACGTGTTTATCTGAGCTACAACAGGATTCTCGAGCACAATGGTTACTATGGGAAAAACACCCGCAGTCCTTTAGTGAATATGCGATCACAACCATAGTCAACGGAACCGTTGAGTCATTAATCATTGATCGATTAATCTTAGATCGCCACGATCAGCTGTGGATCATTGATTATAAAACCAGCCAACCCAGTGCAGACCAAACACGACAAGTATTTATGAAAGATAAACAACGTGAACACAGAGAGCAACTCGAACGCTACGCAAAAGCAATACAAGCTAACTATCAGCAGCCGATACAGCTTGCACTGTATTTTCCACTGATTCAAGGTTGGCACACGTGGACATACAGTCAACACCCCTTAACCACGGAGATATAATATGAGATGCTCACTATGGCTTATCAGTAGCGTCCTAGCACTGGGCTTTCTACTGACACAACTGAGTACCAGTATTTTTTTACCTGCTATGCCAAACGCACAAGCATTTTTTCAAACCAGCACTCACATGATCAAAAGCACTATCCCGTGTTTTTTTATAGGTTATGCGATAGGTCAAATCTTATGGGGGTCACTCTCAGATACGATAGGTCGAAAAAAAGCCTGGTGTAGTGCAGTTTTGATTCATACGCTGTGTGCTACCTGTGTCGTCATATGGCCGACACTCCTCCATTTGTTTTTTGGTTTTGCTGCAATCGGCTGGTGTGCTGCTTCATACACCAGTGTTGGTAATGCAATACTTAAAGATATTTTTGGGCCTAGAGGCGTTGCATTGGCGATTGCCTGCATGGGAATTGTACTGGCATCTGGGCCTTTTGTAGGGTCAATACTAGGTACTGTGATTGTTTACCACTTCCAGTGGATAGGCATCCTGGTTCTGATGGCTTCATATGCAGGTGTACTCTTTATTCTCAGCACGTTACTGCTACCTGAATCATACCAGAAACAACCTAAAACCATTGATAAACCCTTTCTTAAACGTTGCAAGTCGGTATTGCAATCCCGAGGGTTTTTATTTGCTTCATTTCGATTAGGCCTGAACTTTGGCATCATTATGGCGGTACTCGTTATGCTACCCTTTTGCTTGTCTGACTTTTTTCACCAAAATACAGAACAGACAGGCTTATACTTAACGCTTATTGGACTGAGCTCTCTCACTGGAGCCATCATCAATGCCACACTGATTCATCGCTGGACAATCAAACAACTGTCTATTATCAGCCAAGTCTTACAGATCATTGTCTCACTGGGATTAGTATTACTCATACTAATACCGAAGCTACACACACTATCATTATTTATGAGCGTTATGATCACCTTAACACTATCAGCAGGCATTTCAGTACCACTTAACAAAGCCATCTGCATGACATCAACAGAGCAGTTTGCGGGAACTTGCGCATCCTTAATGAAAACTATACAAACACTATTTGCTGTAGTAGCGACAAGCATTGCAGCAACCCTGGATAATAGTCAGAATATTGTAATGCTTCTTGGCCTGATGCTGGTAATGACATTGCCACTATTGATCATGCATAGACGACAGTAAACCGTCTATTGCTCACAGTGGACGGTGAAGTTAAACGATTGTGACTCGCCGACGTAAGAAGGTTAAAGATGATGCTCAGACTTGCCATCGGCCATGGACATCACTAAAGTAATCAAGAAAGATTAACTGCTTACATGCTTTCACAATAATAACTCTAGCTTAAAAAACGACCTCTGATAACTATTTAAGACACGTAAAAAGAGATCACAAAATAATGGATAATAAGGATATTATCCATGAACAATTGGCTGATTTAATATTTCATATGGACATACCATCAAATGCTCATCGCAACCTGTGTCTGGTTATAACCAAATGGCTGACAAGCCTGATCCACATCGACCACGGATGGTGGCGTTGGAGCCCCATGACTCTTCATAAAAGATCTTGGGATGGTGATGGGGTACTCCTTGATGGGCTCTGTGGTCACCGCATCACTTGATGAAATATGAACAGAGCTAGTGGGAGACGATTTTCGATAGCCCTCATCAATCAACAACTGTAATATTTCTGTTTTTAGCTTTTTGGGATTAGTCATACACACGAGCAAAGCTGAAAAACACTCCATAGCTAAGTCTCTAGATAGTGGATTAATTAAACTCATCGTAGCTGAAAAAAAGTATACCGTCTTTTGACCCAATATTTTGCTTTGAATCCAACCATTCTGATTAGAGAACGATAAAATCTTTGACAATAGTGACGTAGTCGAGTGTGTATTGGGTTCTTTAAAGGAAGCCAATACTTTTGACAGAGAATTGATTGCAGTTAATTGCTGCTTAATATCATGGGAATAATGCGGTAACGATGCCTTAGCCAACTTGCCGATAGAAGACTCGTATTTGCTATACCACTGGAAAAAAAAATCCACCATTTTATCACCTTTTGTGTCGGAGTTTTCTATATCTAATAGCTGAGTGTGTGACAGTAAATAATGTATGGATTGTGATACTAAAAGATAAGAAGGGATAACTAGCCAATAGTCTTGCTTGGAAAAAGCGTAATAGGTTCCACCCACCAAACGAGTGAGAGCCGCATCTCTCTTTACTTTTTGAGCTGACAAATCAATGTCACGTTTCTTTTCTTTAGTTTGTTTCTTGAGATTTTTTTCGTCTGACTCACTAGATCGCATACTTCATCCTTGCATTGCAACTACTTAAATAACGTTACCATAAAAAAAAATATAAATAACAGACCGTTATGGAATTAATATTAATATAAGCTTTTTCCATCCTGTTAATGTAAGGAGGTTATAATAATAGTATTGAACCGCTAAAGATGGGAATTTTTTTATAGAAAGTGGTGCTCTGTGATCCAACGCTTGATAATCTGAATCAAATACATTGGCTGTTCGATAGGTGTCATATGACCACTATTATTAATTGTCTTAAGCACGCTATTGGGTAGATGGTCATGCATATGCTTTGAATGATTATGGTTTTTTATATTATCGAACTCACTGTGCACCAGCAATACTGGACAGAGTATATTATGTAACTTTTCAAGTGACAGACTCCGATGCAATAAAAAACATTGTTGAGATATTAGTCGATCATGATTTGATAACATCATCGACAATGCTATTTGTGAAGGTTTTAGCGTGGTTTTTTTGGCGAATTCTTCGACGAGAGAAAGATCATCATATAACTGATAAGCTTTCATCATGTTTATACGGCTCTCCCTTTCATCAGGGGAATCCGCATCAGCGGATGAGTTGACAATACATAATCCACCCACTCTTTCAGGCGCATATAATGCGATTAGCAATGCTAACATGCCCCCCATCGCGTGACCAAAAATATAAATCTTACCAGGCGACATATTAAGGACTCTCTCAATAAATGCAGGTACCGTGTCACCGTTCTCCCATGAAGCAATATAACAATGACAACTATCACTCAGCACATTATAGATGGGAGACCAGACGCGCTCATCACATAATAGCCCTGGTATAAAAATTATTGACATTGTTTTCATAGCCTGATTTCCATAAATATACGACTAGTATTCATAAGAACTATGAACTTTTTGGCTCTATGGTATGAAAGCGGCCAAGGTATGAGTAAGCAATTGGTACCACGATCAATGAAAAAAACGTACCAAAAAACAGTCCGCCAACGATCACCCAACCAATCTCTTGTCGCCCGACTGATCCTGGTCCTGTGGCAAAAGCTAACGGTAATGAACCAACTACCATAGCTACTGTTGTCATTAGGATTGGCCTCAACCTTAGTGTAGCTCCCTTAATAATAGCGTCACTAAATGTAACACCTGCACCTCTGAGCTGATTGGTAAATTCGGTAATAAGAATCCCATGCTTACTCACTAAACCAACCAGTGTAACTAAACCAATTTGAGAGAATAGATTAAATGTTCCTCCAGTCAGCCATAAAGTAAATAACGCTCCTACAAGACTTAGCGGTACTGCCAAGAGAATAATAAAAGGATCAATAAAACTACCAAACTGAGCAGATAATACTAAATAAATAAAGATGAAAGATAGCAGCATGATTCCACTCATACTACCTGCAGATTCAATATACTGAGCAGCCTTTCCGGAGTATTCTGCACGTACTTTGGATGTAAGCGCTTCTGGTAATAAAGTATTGATCTTATCAATCACTTCACTCTCTGTGTAACCTGGAGCAACCATCCCTGTAATAGCACCAGAACGCATCCGATTAAAGTGTTGCAGAGTGCCTTGTCCAATCTGAGGAGTGAGTGTCACCAATGAGGATAATGGTACCATTCGACTGATAGAGGAAGTATCTGATTCTTCAACGGGTAGCGATGATGTAACGTAGATAGAATCTAAAGCATCAAAACTTAATAATTGCTTTTTCTGCATTTGTAAAATAACGCGATAGCTATTTGTTCCAGAACGAAGATCCGTGTAATGAATACCACTCATCATAGCATGAATGGTATCAGCTATATCTTGCATACTAACACCCAGCACAGCTGCTAAATCTCGATTTACAGTTAATGCGTATTCCTGTGAGTCGTATTTCAAGCTTGACTGCAAGTTGATGATTCCTGGATATCCATTCAGTCCTTTGAGCATAGCTTGTAACGGTTCGGAAAGAGCACGATAATCTTGTGCTGTCAGGAAATTGAGTGTGATGTCACTTCCCTCTTCACCATAAGCAATGATATCTGGAACAGAGGCATAGGCATCTACAGCGGGAATTAAACTTAACTGCTTATTTAAATCGGCAACAATATCATGAGAAGTTACCTTTCGATCTCCCCAAGGCTTTAAGTAAAGATAAATATTCGCTGAACTTTGATTTAACTGCGTAACAATACCCTGAATTCCGGGCTGTTTTTTGACAATTGAGACAACTTGCTGGGTGTATTTATCGGCATACGATGGAACGGAACCACTCGGGGTATTCACACGCACATTAACTACACCATAGTCTTCTTGAGGTAAAAATTCAGATGGCATCCGATACCCTAACCAAGCTCCCAATAAACCAATCAACACCAAACTGAGTAAAATCTTAATACGATGAGCCAGTGCCCAATGTAAAATTGATTGATAGGATTGTTCGATTCTTTGAAAGATTTTTTCATTAAATACAACCATGCGACTTGGCGCATGATTTACTGACAATAATCTTGAGCACATCATTGGTGTTAATGTTAAAGCAATAAACCCAGAAATTAGCACAGCAGCTGCCAAAGTGAATGCGAACTCTTTAAACAAGGCTGCAGTGACTCCCTGCATGAATCCAATAGGCGCGTAAACTGCAAATAACGTTAATGTCATAACAATCACAGCATAACCAATTTCTCGAATACCCTTTATTGAGGCTTCAACAGCTGACATTCCTTCCTGAATGTGTCTCTCGATATTTTCTAGGACAACAATAGCATCGTCAACGACCAAACCAATTGCCAACACCATACCAAGCAATGACATGATGTTAATTGAATACCCTAACCAATTGATGATGGCAAACACTCCAATTAAACTTAACGGAATAGTAACAATTGGAATACTCGCTGACCTGAAAGAACCCAAAAACAAAAATACCACCAGCACGACTAATAAAACCGCCTCAACGATGGCCTTGAAGGTTTCATCAATTGATGATTGTAAAAACTCAGAATTATCGAACATAAGCTGAGCATGCATCCCGGGGGGTAGATGACGCTGAATCCCTGGTAAAGCTTTATTAACCGCTTTCGCAACCGCGATAGGGTTAGCTGACTGCAACGGCGTGATCGTTAGCATAACCCCTTCTCGATTATTAATTCTGACTGGAATGTCATACAAACTTTGTAGCCCTAGTTTTACCTCTGCCACATCCTTGAGACGAACAACCTGATTTCCATTTTGCTTCACGATGACTTTGGCGAATTCGTCAGCATTTTTAAGATAAGTATCTGACTTTACCGAATAGTTCCTTGTTGGTCCCCTCAAGGATCCAGCAGGAAAGTAGATGTTATTAGCGCCTACCGCTGTTTTAATATCAGACACCGAAACACCCATGCCCGCCATTTTTTCCGTATTCAACCAAATACGCATCGCATAGTTCGTCGAGCCTTTGACACCTACCCCACCGACACCTGATAGTTGCTGCAACACAGGTCGTACATATTGCATTAAATAATCTCTGACATCCAAGGCCTTCTTCTTATCATCAGTGAAGGCAATACCCATTAGCATGGAACCATCCTCACCGACAGACACAACAGGCATATCTGCATCTGCTGGTAAATCTTGAATGGAATCGGCTACCTTATCCCTGACTTGTGCAGCCTGTGCTTCGAGATCTCCACCTAAATAAAATTGAATAGTGATATTACTGCTGGATGTGGAACTACTTGATGAAATATATTTGATACCATCAACACCCGCCAATTGCGTTTCAATTACTTGCGTGACCTGACTTTCCATAAGGTCGGCACTCGCCCCTGAATAGGAGGTAGACACAGTGACAATCGGCATGACTTGCTTTGGAAAAAATAGGACTTCCAAGCGCAAAAAACCCATCACACCGACAACAGCGAGTAATAAACTCAATACAATTGCTAGTACCGGTTGCTCAATACAGATTTCAGAGAGCCTCATGCGTAACCTCTATTGACGTGGTGACTGAGAGACGGACGAATCCTGATGCCTGCCAGCATCATTCGCGAGCACATTGACTTGACTGCCATCCTGTAACTTTTGTTGTCCTAAAATAACAATCGTCGCCCCTTCTTTAATACCGCTTTTAATTTGTGCTTCACCGCCATGTCGAGTACCCAACTTAATGTAGACCTGGCTCACTTTGTTACCAACCACTTGAAAGACATAGTACCCTTTCACATCAGCTAATACGGCCTGATCTGGAACAACCAGTATGTTATTCTTTGTTCCGATCTCTTGATTCACCTTCACAAACATTCCAGGTAATAATATCTGATCCGGATTTGGCACAAGAGCTTGAACTGTCACAGAGCGCGTTGAATCATCCACGGTCGGTGATATAAAATTCACTGTTCCGGTGAAAGTATCGTCAGGAAAAGCTCGCACACTGATAGTGGCTCTCTGACCTTTCTTTAGGCTTGATAAATAGTTTTGCGGGATATCGTAATTAACTAACAGTTGAGTTTTGTTGACCAGCTTGACTAATGCGTTACCCGCGTTGATGTAATCACCAGCATTGTACTTAAACTCCCCTAAAACCCCAGAGAACGGTGCCTTAATACTCAACTGATCCAGATCAGCTTGTTTCTCAGCTAATTCAGCTTTTGTTGTTTCTAAATTCGCACGCTGATCATCTAATTCTTGACGGGAAATGTTAGCTATACCTTGAGCCGATAGCTGTTTGTAACGCTCGTATTTCTGTTGGGCAGATTTATACGAGGCCTGGGCCTTATTCACTTGTGCCTGAGCTTGTTGACTATCGAGTTGAGCAATCACATCACCTTCCACCAACATCTGCCCATTGCTGAAGTTAATTTGACTGATCTTACCATCCACAACGGGACTGATAGCGACAGCTTTCATGGCTGTCAGTGAACCCAATGCTGAAATGTATTGCGGAATACTAGCGAGCTTGGCTTTTCCAACACGAACGTTCCATACCACAGTTTCATTAGCTGCATATCCGACGATAACAAAACCGATAAACCAAAGCGCAAAAGCCCCTTGTACGAAACCACGCCAACGATACAGAAATCCATTTTTTTTCATATCAATCAGTCTGTTAAATAAAGATTTATTCAGTATAAGCAGATTAAACGGCGAATCCAAGGCAGACTGACTGAATACTGCCAAGAAAAACAGTTATTTATCCAGGTACTTGCATCTTAGTTGTAAAAAAATTATCCTGCGTTCAATCATAAGGATAAAACCATGCCAGAAGATATTTCACATAAACTCGTCATAGGCATTTCATCGCGGGCACTATTCGACCTAACCACCAGTAATACTATTTTTGAAGAACAAGGTATCGATAAATACCGTGAATACCAACTCGCTCATGAAAATGAAATTCTTTTACCTGGAAGTGGCTTCAACCTAGTTAAAAAACTACTGAATATCAACCAGTTTGGTGATTTTGCAGAGGTTATTCTCCTATCTAGAAATAGTGCTGATAGTGGATTAAGAATCTTCAACAGCATTGAGCACTATGATCTCGATATCAGCCGAGCAGCCTTTACCAATGGCAGTCGTCGTTACCCCTACATTAAAGCCTTCGGAGTCGATCTATTTCTGTCAACCAGTAAGGACGATGTCGTTCATACACTTAATCAGGGCAACGCTGCAGCCACTTTGTTACCCTCACCACCCAACCTACAAGAAGAAAATGACCAACTCCGTATTGCCTTCGATGGCGATGCAGTGATTTTCTCCGATGAAGCCGAGCGTATTTTCCAAAGCGTTGGTCTTGATGCCTTTCATCAAAGTGAACGTAACCGAGGACATGAACCTCTAGACAATGGCCCCTTCCAAGGATTCCTCATGGCACTGCATGACATTCAGCAACACTTTAGCCCAGAGGATTGTCCCATACGAACAGCATTGGTGACAGCACGATCAGCACCTGCACACGCACGTGTGATTAGAACCTTGAGGCAATGGGGTATTCGCATGGATGAAGCCTTCTTTCTGGGTGGCATCAAGAAAACTGAATTCCTCACCGCATTTAAAGCGGATATCTTTTTTGATGACCAACCCGGTCACATTGCCTCAGCCAGCGAACATGTCACAGCAGCACATGTTCCCCATGGCATCATGAACCCTTCATCCAAAGAAACTAAACAAGACTAAACTAAGGAAAGCACATGAGCACCATCAGCGGGCTAATTTGGATTGATCTTGAAATGACAGGACTCGATACCGACAAAGATCACATCATTGAGATAGCCACCATTGTCACAGACACCGAACTCAACATCATCGCAGAAGGCCCTGTCTGTGCGATTCACCAACCCGATAGCGTTCTCGAAGCAATGGATTCCTGGAACACACACCAACATCAACACTCTGGACTGTGGGAGCGCGTTCAACAGAGCGCTGTCACCGCAGAAGATGCAGAAAGCAAAACCTTGGCATTTTTGCAACAATACGTTGACCCTAAGACTTCGCCCATGTGTGGTAATACCATTTGCCAAGACCGTCGCTTCCTACACCGCGAAATGCCTACACTCGAGCAGTTTTTTCATTATCGTAATCTGGACGTTACTTCACTGAAAATTCTCGCACAACTGTGGGAACCCGATATGGCTAGTGATTACTGCAAAGTCTCTCAGCACCTAGCCCTACAAGATATTCGAGATTCCATCGATGAGCTTCGCTATTATCGACAACATTTTTTACGAAAGCCCTCATGATGTAACGATGACAGAAGAAGCTATACGTACATAAAGGCCTGATGAGTTAATCAGGACCGGAATTCACCCTATAATTTCGATAAGAACGTACAGTTTTTGGGATCCCCACAACAAGTCCCTTTTTTTGCTAACAGAAAAGCTCTATGTCGGCAGTTTTTCGCGATTTCAGCCAAAACCAAACCACTGAGAAATACAGTCGCTGTCGTTTCAGTCATCGCTGTATCTGTAAAACCACCCTCTGAAGATACCGCAGAAGCACTCATTAACAAACCGACAACACCAATCATACCAACACTTAATAAGGATTGAGACTTTTTCATATGAACTCCTCATAACTTATATAAAACCTAACATGAGTCGTTATAGTCCAAAAAAAACCCATAAGTGAGTTATTGAAATTTTTGTATTCTAGGCAACGAGTTACCACCACAAGCATGAGATAAAATCGATGCTTTTTAGTGAATACATCCTATCCTATCCCTGGCCTATTGAAAGCGTCACACCTTTCAAGATAGCTTGCTCCATAAACTACTCTATCGAATTATAAAGCCGACGTTTAAGCATGTTATATCGCCCGCCTGTCATCATTTAAAAGGCCCAAGTGCCATTAAGCCCATCACACATCAACTGCATGACGCCTTATCATCAAAACA